>CAZVJZ010000088.1:0-5301 GCA_964627655.1 uncultured Candidatus Bathyarchaeia archaeon | reverse complement strand
GCTAAGAGGATACGTTAGAAACCTAGGCGACGCAGGCGTAGACATAGTAGTGGAGGGAGCGAAGGAAGACATATCCAAGTTTCTGAGCGAATTGAGGTCCGAGGCTCCTCCTCAAGCCAGAATAGACGAGCTGAAGGTACAGTATAGAGGGGCTGAGCAGGGGATTAAGGAGTTTAAAATTTTAGGCAGCTTAGATAAGGTAGTTACTCCGGGATCGACTATCCCGCCAGACATAGCGATCTGCGAGAACTGTATGAAGGAGTTGAGAGATCCAAAGAACAGGAGGTTCAGATATTTCTTCATAACCTGCACGGATTGTGGACCTAGATTCACGATAATCGATCGGTTACCTTACGACAGGAAAAACACTACTATGAGGGTTTTTACCATGTGCTCCGAGTGCCGTAGGGAGTATGAGGATCCCTTAAATAGAAGGTTTCACGCGCAGACCGTGGCATGCCATAGATGTGGGCCGAAACTCTTTCTCACAGACAACGAGGGAAATGTACTCGACGTCGAGGATCCGGCTTCTGAATGCGGTAAGCTGCTGGAGGAGGGTTACATAGCGCTGGTTAAGGGTAACGGAGGATTTCATATAGCCACGTCGACCTTGCAGTCGGAGCCTATACTGAGGCTTAGGAGGCTTAAGTCTAGAAGGCAGAAGCCCTTCGCGGTGATGGCTAGAGACTTAGAGGCGGCGAGAAGCTTTGCGGTCATAGACCGTTGGGAGGAAGAGATGTTGAAGTCTCCTATAAGGCCCATAGTTCTCCTGAGGAAGCGTGAGGACTACTATCTCTCAGATGAGGTCTCACCCGGACTGCATACCATAGGAGTTATGCTACCCTACACTGGATTACACCTCATGCTCTTCGACAGAACCCGTGAGCCAGCCTTCATAATGACCAGCGCTAACCCCGCAGGCGAGCCTATAGTCACCAGAAACGAGGACGCCTACAAAAAGTTTAGCTCTATAGCAGATTATTTTCTGATACATGACAGAGAAATAGCTAATAGGTGCGACGACTCGGTCGTTCGGATGCATAGCGGGCATCCAAGAATCTTAAGGAGGTCTAGAGGCTATGCCCCAGAACCTGTGAAGCTGAAGTGGAGGACGAAAAGAAAAGTTTTGGCCTTAGGGGTGGATACGAACACCAACGTATGCATACTTTACCGCGGTAAGGGTTTTATATCTCAGTATGTCGGCGATATAGAGAGGGTGGAGACGGCCAAGTTCCTCGAGGAAGCCGCTAGGCACTTAATGAAGCTAACGAACGCTGAGGTTGAGGCCGTTGCATGCGATCTTCATCCAACCTTTAACAGCGCAATGATAGCGGAGAATCTCGCTGAAGATCTAAAGGTGCCGTTGATCAAGGTTCAACACCACTACGCCCACATATCCAGTTTAGCGGCGGAGTCTGGGGTTAAAGAGCTGATTGGGATATGCTGCGACGGGTTCGGGTATGGGTTGGACGGCAAGGCGTGGGGTGGAGAGATACTATACTTGAGCGAGGATGAGATAGTTCGTTTAGCCCATCTTCAACCCCAACCCATGGTCGGCGGAGACTTAGCGGCGAAGTATCCGATACGTATGGTCGCCGGAATCCTCAGGAATAGAGAGGACCTGTATCAGTGGCTTAAAACTAGGAGCACCATGTTTCCTCACGGAGAGACGGAGCTCAACCTGATACTCGAACAGCTTAAGAGAGGAGAATTCATAGAGACGACTAGCTGCGGCCGAATACTGGATTCTGTATCGGCCTTGTTAGATATCTGCCATGAGAGGACTTATGAAGGTGAACCGGCGATGAAGGTCGAAGCAGCTGCTTATGGCGGGAGACGTGTTTTGAAACTTAAACCCCAAGTGGAGGGGCATGTCCTTAGAACAACGGAGCTTATAGAGGAGGTTTACGTTAACCTCGAGAATCACAGTAAACGTGACTTAGCTTTCAGTGCAGAGGATTATCTAGCCGAGGGGCTAGCTTCGCTCGCGGTAGACTTAGCTATGGAATATAACGTTGATTGTGTAGGGTTCAGCGGTGGAGTCGCATACAACGAGCATATGTCAGAGGCTATAAGAAAAATCGTTGAGAGAGCAGGTTTAAAGTTTATATCGCACAAGTCTGTTCCTCCGGGGGATGGTGGAGTATCGTTCGGTCAAGCCGTCTATGCTTCCGAATACGAAAAGTGAAGACCTCGATTAAAGGTAAGGTGTAATGCTTCATCTTTCAGTAAGCTCAGAGAATGTTAGTATTTTTATTCCATACTCCCTTTGTATCCGTTCTCTTTTTGATAGGATCAATGAGTCCTCCGTTATTAGATTCTCCTTTGTTAGGATCGCCGTTGCAAGTATTATGCAGTCGATGTAGTCTGGTATCGATTTTCTAATTTCGTTGGCGATTTCGATTATTTCTGGCTTATAGAATTGCTCTATCTTGAATGCCTTGAGTATCGTTTCTGTCGCCTCGATTATGAATTTTGCGGGTATCGTTAGTTTAGCGGCTTTAGCTTGAAGCTCAAACATCGAAATAGTGTTTATTCTTATATCTTCAAAGCTTAGCTTAACTTTCTCGTCGGCTATCGCCCTCAGTAAGTCCTTATCTATCTTAATCCTCGCCAGCGGTAGGAGATATGTAGTATCTATTATCAAGATTCAAGCCTTCTTGAAAGTTCTCTGCGAAAACTCTCGAATTCCCTAGATGTCGTCTCGGCTATCTTCTCCGAGTAGATCAGTTTGAGAAGCTTATCTCTGCCCTTTAGGGAATCACGCAATAGGTCGTTTAAAACTTTAGAGATAGCCTTGGCTGTCCCATATCTTTTTAAGCTCTCCTTTACAAGGTCTTCGTAGACATCATCATCGATTAATATGGTTGTACGCCTAACCATCTAAACACCAGAAAGTTAAGAATCCTAGACGCATATAAACATTTTCCATTTCACGTCTAACCGGCAGAGAAAGGTGAGGGAGAAACGTAAATTTACTTAGTCAAGCAGCCTGAACATGAAAAGTGAAAACCTTAATTTTAGCTTCTGTTCAGTTATGTTTGTTATGTGTCTTGCTGTGCCGGCTGAAGTAAAAGAAGTACAAGGTCACATAGCCAAGGTGGATTTCGGTGGAGGGTTAATCAGCGAGGTAGATGTAACACTCGTGGAACCTAAGGTAGGGGACTACGTCCTCGTCCATGCAGGATACGCTATCCAAGTCCTCGATAAAGAGGAAGCACTAGAGACGCTTAAACTCTGGAAGGAACTTCTCGAAGCAGAGCAGGAACTATAACTCGACTACGACCTTTGCGGAAGGAACTAAACCCTCTTTATAGGATTTAACACTAGACGCGTGGATTTCACGTCTACCTCTAGGATCTCGTGATTCATGAATTCTTTGGATTCCCCCACTATGTCTCTGACGATCACTCTATCCCCGTCTTTTCTGGCGTAGATAGCGTCTTCGAACACGACCTCACCGTCGACTACGACCTTAAATTCGCACATACACTTCACCTAAGCCTTCTATAAGTCAAGCGCCTTGATAACCTCTTCTATTCCGAAATCTTGTTTGACGCTTACTTTAACCACCTTTATACCAGGCTTAATCTTCTCAGCGTCTCTACACAGTTTATCCGGGTCTACACCCATGGCTTCGGCTAGGTCTATCTTGTTTACGACTGCCACGTCGGAAGCTAAGAATATGTATGGATGTTTAACTATCATGTATTCTCCCTCGGTTACGCTTACGACGACGACACGTTTATGTGCACCTAAATCGAACTCGGCCGGGCAGATGAGGTTTCCTACGTTCTCTATGAAAAGTAGGTCTATCGTGCTTAAGTCGAGCTTTCTAAGCGCCTTATTTATTAGGTTAGCGTCGAGGTGACATTCCTTGCCGGTGTTCACCTGAATTGTCTTTACGCCGTGTCTCTTAACTCTCATCGAGTCTATGGTGGTCGTGACGTCTCCGGCTATCATTGCTATCTTGTAGCGGCTCTTAAGTCGCTTAGCTAAGGATTCGATTAAGGCTGTTTTACCTGATCCGATCGCACCCATGACGTCTATTGCTGTCACCTTATACCTGTCGAGGAGCCTTCTATTCTCTTTAGCTAGCTCAGAATTCCTCTTCAGGATGTCCTCCTCCAGCTCTATATCGAACACTTCTCCTTCCTCAGCCCTTACAACCTCGACATTCATATCTTTCACTTTCAACTGTCATCTCTCCGACCGGATTCCTCTATTAAGAGAGTGCGGGGTCGTTTAAAAGGCTGATCACGAATCTTCAGCGCAACGTTTATCGATTCCGGAGCTTTCTCTTAAGTTTCTGGAGGGAGCGATCGACGGAAGAATGAGGTATGCATGAGTTCTCGACCATGTACTCGATAGTTCAAACGGTTCTCAAGGCCGCTGAGGCGAGAGGAGCTGAAAAAGTCCTCGAAGTGAATTTGGAGGTAGGCCGCTTAACCTTCCTTAACCCTGAACAACTGAAGTTTGCTTTTAAGGTGATCTCTGAGGGAACTATAGCGGAGGGAGCTAAGCTTAACATTCGGAGTATAGAACCTAAGGTTAAGTGCCTTAAATGCGGCTATGTGGGTTCTGGAGTCTACGAGGGGCCGGAATACCACGTTCTAGGTTTACCCCTGCCCGTGAAGTGTGGAAGATGTGGAAGTATGGATGTCGAGTTTCTAGAAGGGAGAGAATGTAAGATAAAGAACATTTCTATATGGGTCGAGCGAAACGCTAAACTTAAGAACAGAGAACGTGAACTTCGAGGAATGCCTGAAACAGAAGATTCTTAAGATTATTTGTTAAAATCTCTCTAGAAGTCGAAGGTGAAGAAAATTGAAGATCGTTATACCCGACGACTATCCTCCTGTGATCTCTGGAACGAAGTATTTAGAGGAACTGAAGAAACTTGGGGATGTATCTGTCTACAATACTAGACCCGGAAGCGAGGACGAACTAGTCGAGAGGATCAAAGATGCAGAAGTAGTCGTGAATATAAGGGCTTACTGCAAGTTTCCCGAGAAGGTTTTAAGGAAGACTGAGTCGCTTAAGCTCATCTCGATCTTAGGTGCAGGTACGGATAACGTCGACTTGGAAGCCGCAAGCAATCTGGGGATAGCGGTCACGAATACTCCGGGAGCAGCTACAGAGGCTGTCGCCGAACATGCTTTAACCCTCATGCTTGCCGTGGCACGGAGAATACCGCAAATAGACAGGTCTGTAAAGGAGGGTAAATGGATTAGAGGGTTTGTTACACAACTTTACGGGAAAACTTTGGGAGTCGTCGGAACAGGGGCTATAGGATCCCAC
>CAZVJZ010000087.1:1618-5362 GCA_964627655.1 uncultured Candidatus Bathyarchaeia archaeon | reverse complement strand
GTTTATAGGCTATCTGAAAAGCCGACGCGGACAATATGAAGCTTAGAGTCGTCCACTTCGCCAGCATAGCGACACCCACCACAGCCGCTAAGAAATACAGTCCAACCGCTATGACGAAGCTCGAAACCAGACTGTACAGGACGGCCCCTACTATATACGCCACGGTCCAGTGACGCCTCCCCCTCAACTTATCCATAACATAGCCTAAAGTCCAAAACCCTAGAAAGTTTCCTGGGGTTCCGCTGAAGACTGTCAGGAGAGGGGTTCCATAGCGTAGGATGCTCGCCGTGAACGTTCCGATCGCAGCGCCTATTCCACCGACCCAAGGACCCATGAGGGCGGCGAAGACCGCTGGAACTACGACGGCTGGTCTAAACTGGACGATGAACCCCGTAGGTATGTATGCGGTTGTGAGTATAGTCGCGAAATAGAGGGCGGCGCATAGAGCCGTGCCTGAAAGTTTCCTAGCATCCGGGTTCAAGGGACTCACCCCATGGGCTGTCTCTCTCGAAACAGGGCTATCACTTTACGTTTAGAAGATTTAGGTTTTTCCCTCCTTAAACAAAGGAGGAAACCTGTACTTCTTTCTTTTATAAGGTTCGAAGCTTAATCTCTCTTCCTGAGGGGCTGAGTTATCGGGCTAGGAACTTCAAGATTAAGTTTGGGTACATCCCTAAGAACGTCGAGATTAAAGCTAAGAGAAGTAGAGGGGCTGTCATGGATAGAGGGGCTTCCTTCACGTTCCTTAGCGATTTAGGCAATGGGCCAAAGAACACACGTTTTACAGGCCAGAAAGTGTAGACCGTCGCGAGGAAAGTTGCGAAAAGCCCTATCAACCCTACGGCTAGGCTCCATACAGACCCATGGATCCCTAGCTCGAATATTCCGGCAAACATTATCCACTCGGCCTGAAACCCGCTTAACGGCGGAAACCCTGAAAGTATCATTGAGCCGAGAACGCATAGGGTCGCAGTGATGGGCATCCTCCGCGCTAAACCGCCAAGTCTCTGCATGCTTCTAACCCCTGTTTCATACACTACGATACCGGCAACCGAGAATAGTATAGCCTTACCAAGACAGTGGCTTAGAAAATAGAAGATTCCGCCTGTAATCCCATAGGCTGTACAGCTCGCTATACCGAGAAGCGAGTACGAGGTTTGACATATGGTGCTACAGGCGTAAAGTCTCTTGAAGTCGTCTTGGGCGATCGTTAGGAGTCCTCCATAGATCATGGTGGCTAGCGCCCATACGGCTAAAGGAAGGCTGAAGAGCTTAAATAGGCTGTAGAGGTGCTGAACGAAGATCCTCACTATAAGGTAGTTCTCTATCCCTACGGCTACGGCTAGGATCCCTGCCACACAGCTCGGTGCCTCCCCCTCCACCCACGGAATCCACACATGGAAGCCGAATACACCCAACTTAACCAATATTCCGATAAGCATGGCGGCAGCTGCCCATAGAGCCGCAGATTTACCAACGATCCTCGGTAGATCCGATATCATGAAGCTACCGGTCTGAGAGTAAACTATAACCGACCCAAGTAGAAAGAGTATTCCCCCTATAAAGCTCCATAAGAAACCCATCACCGCCACCCGGCGTCGGCCTACATACCCAAACCTATCTATGAGGAAGTAGAGCGGGATAAGTAGCATATCCAGAAACACGTAGACCTCGATCAGGTTGGTCGAGAGGGCTATCCCCACAAGTCCTGCAGCGAAGAACTGGAAGAGCGAGTAGTACAGGGCGTTCAAAGATCTGCTGTCCCCGTCTCCATGATAGAGCTTCTCTATCCGGTATGCAAGATAATCGATCGAATAAACTGTGAGAACTGCACACACTATGTTTACGATTAAGGCTACCGGAAGGCTTAGGCTGTCGGCCAAAAAGCTGAACCTCAATTCGAAGATATCCGTAACCCATGCATACTCTTCATGGATCGGGCTAAACCCTTCCCATAAGCCGAAACCGGCTATCGTGAGTAGGGTCGACGTATAAGCTAATACTCCAAACGCAACCCAGCCTACGTTTTTACCTATCTTTTTTCCGAGAAACGCTAGAATCGGAGCCGAAAGTATGGGAACGAGGATCGTTTGGAGCAGAAGATAGGGTAACCCCACTTTTCACACCTCCAAAAAGTCTAAAGCGGCTCTTCTAGCATTCTAAAGAAGATTTTTCAAGCGCTTTCTGTTTAGCGTCTTCTCGTCCACTTTCCTTCCCTCCTGGACTCTACGACCATAATCGACATCCTTTGTGTGGGAGGTCAGTCTTGTATAGTATCTGTCCCACTTTAGAGTGATCGAAAGGCCTCTTCAGGCTATCTGTCCAAGATTCTCCGTCTTTAAAAATTCTAAAAGAGAAGGCTTCTTATATACTTAACACTGTGGGAAGCTTTCACATTTTATATATGAGCGTTCGTTAATTTTCCATTAACAGTGGTGATGACGACGCAGGCTCTGCTGGATGACCTTGACCGGAAGATAATCCATTACATGTGTACAGGTCTATACTCTTACGCCGACCTCGCCAAGCTATGTAAAGCTGGACGCAACACGATCTATCGTAGGGTTAAAAGACTTGAAGAAACACGTGTAATTAAAAGGAAGATCTCAGCACTCCCGAACTTCAGGAAACTTAATCTTTCAGCAGTGGTCGTCGGCTTAAACCTAGAGGCAAAAGACGTGGAAAAAGCTATAGACTTCTTAAAAAAGAATCGGCAGATCAAGTTTGTCTGGAAAACCTATGGTGCACACGACATAGTTTTCATGATAATATGCGAAAAAGGAGAGGAGGGAGCTAACATCTATAACCTGAGAGAGAAGCTCGAAGAGATAGGGATCCAAGTTAAGAGGTTCGACACGTCGACGAGTATCACATGGGAGAAGGTAGACTTCACCCCATACTAGTTATATTTAGGTTCGATTTATCTGTAATGTTTTCTTGTCTCCACGTTCCATGGCTGAGCAAGGAGTTCTTCAAGTAACGCTTTAGCTTGCTGGAAAGACTTGGTTCTAGGATCCTCCATAAGCATGAGTAGTAGGGTTGTTCTATCTCCCTCCCTGAACGCTTGCAGGATCTGCTCCATCCTCCTCATCCTCGGCATTATGACATGTAACATTAAGCGTTTAGGAAGTCTTTCTACACGTATTCCCCTTAAGCCTCTGCCGTCCACGACCACAGGAACCTCTACGACGACGTCGTCCGGTATACCCGGAATCAAGCCTCTATTCGGAACGTTTAGCTGTAATGTTCTCCTCTTATTGTTTGCTATGGCGTCTATGATAGGAACATGCTGTTCTTCACTAGGGACTGGAGGGAACTCTCTAACTAAAGAGATCGAGGAGTCTCCGATTAGGTCGACTAGCTTCTTCAGCTTTTCTTCACGTAGCTTGAGGTAAAGCGACCAGCCGACCTCTGAGTCGAATCCTCCGGTAGGCCCGTACCACTTCTGCTTGGTTTTCAGGTCTATGTGATGCCACCACGGGGAGACGCTTCTAACAGTGTCTCCTATAGGAAAGAGGCCGAACAACCTGTACATGTCGACGGCTCCAGGCGATAGCTGTTCGGTATCCCAAGGATAGCCCGTTAGATACTCTCTGCTCTTCCAATATTTTTCGGCTCTACTTTCGATCCATTCGTCTATAAGTGGGTAGGCGTCCTCACCCCTCCACAGGAATTTCGTCAACCAGATGCAGTGGTTGAAACCTGCCATCTCCACCTCAACCTCTTTAACGTCGAGGTTTAGGG
>CAZVJZ010000087.1:0-1608 GCA_964627655.1 uncultured Candidatus Bathyarchaeia archaeon | reverse complement strand
GCAAAAGGGGAGGAGCGCGTTGCGGCCATGAGGTATGAGGACGACTTTCTCCTTAGTTTCCCTAGAAAGCAGTGTAGTACCCTCGAAGACGGGGTTCGCCGTCTCGATTAGCCAAGCATCTGGACATAGATCCTCCATCTCCCTAGCCAGTTTCAGGAAGAACTTTAGCTGATGATAGGCTCCTAATCCGCCGTAGTAATCGCTGACCCTGTCACCTATTCCACGATAATATCCATGCCGTTCAGCGATCCTCCGTTCAGCCTCCATAGGTTCGTAGCCTCCCACTTTAACCGTACAGATGACGAATTCTGCGTCTCGAAGGGCCTCCTTCCTGTCTGTGGTAGCCTCAAACTTAAGGTCCGCCTTAACTTCCTTGCTATACCTTGTTGCGAAGCAGTAGATCGTCTTCAACCTTTCCTCATTTATATCCATCAGCGTAACCGTGCTGTCCCAGAGACTCTCTGTCAGACATAAGTCTCGGATAAGCTTACTCGAAAAAGCGACACTGCCAGCGCCTATGATCGAGATTCGAACCATAATTCATCCCTATAACAGATCGTCTGGTGAACCATAAAAAGTCTCTAAGTCTCCCAAAACAGTCTTTAAACTTCATCTAACCCCGGATACTTAGTGTCTAAGAGTTCCCTGATCTGTCTAACCATCTTCTTTCCGAAACCCTCCACCGACAGAAGATCCTTCTCAGAGGCCTGAAAAACCCTTCTTAAAGTTCCGAACTTCTCCAGCAGCTTGGCGGCCCTCTCTGGACCTATATTAGGTAGACTCTGGAGGATCAGTAGCTGCTTCTCCCTTAACGTGTATACTCTAGGCTTCCGTTTAGCGAGCACTCTTCTTTCGCTTTCCCTCTGGAGTTTCTCCGCTAAACTGTGAAGGAAGAGGGCTGTGCCTTTCTTGTCCGGAGTGAATATAACCGAGACGCACCACTCGGCGAGAACCCTAGCTAAGGCTCCCCAGAAGATCTTTGGGTTCTCGACTTCGTCTAAGTCTTGAGGCGTGTATCCCTCGACTATGAGGATAGGCTTCTCGTAGGCTTTAGCCAGCCTCTCAACCTGCTCGAAGAGCCTTCCATCGTAGATGGACCGTAGGAAGTCTCTTAGGGTCTTCCTCTCCACGGCGCAGTTCTCCGACAGCACATAGTCTGCGGGGGTGATGGACTTCTCGACTACACGTGACCCTAGTTCGGTTAACCCCAGCTTCATGGAGAAGTCTTCACGGAAATCCACGATTATCTCAGGCTTAAACTTAGGTTCTCCCAACACGTTTCCCTCTATCAGGACTATAAGCCTACAAACGGTTGTGGAATTCTGTGTTTCTGGCAGACGAAGGGTCGGAGAAAAGAAGGTTAAAGGCTAAACTTTTCTGGAACATGAAGGTTTCAAGGTTCTAGGTCGAAGATCTTTCCCGGGTTTAGTATGTTATTTGGGTCGAAGATACGCTTGATCTCCCTCATAAGACGGATCTCCTCCTCGTCTACGCATATCGGCAGGTACCTCTTCTTCGTCCATCCTATTCCATGTTCGCCTGAGACTACTCCACCTAAAGCCCTAGCCTCCCTATACAGGTCCTCCATGAGTTTCGGCAGCTTCTCGC
>CAZVJZ010000086.1:656-5438 GCA_964627655.1 uncultured Candidatus Bathyarchaeia archaeon | reverse complement strand
GTTCTAGGCAGAACCGGGATGAAGGTTTCTGAGTTGGGTCTCGGTGGCCACGAGTACACACGTTTCCTTAATCCCGTACACTTTCCGGGGGAAAGAAAGCCGGAGGAGGAAGTTAGTCAAGATGTGCTTATGGCGACTCAAGGTCCAAGAAATGAGTTAGTAAAGAGGGCTATAGAGGCAGGTGTAAACTATTTCGACACGACCCTTATAGAGGAGGCGCAGTCTCTAGGTGTAGCTCTTAAAACGCTTGGGAAGAGAAGGGAGGTTCATGTGGCGGCTGAGACCCTGTGGCCCTTAAGGGTGTTGGGTGGCCTCCCGAGGTCTAAGTGGCGTGACGCAGTCTTAGAGATGGTGGAAAACAGGCTTAAGGTACTTTATACCGACTATATCGACGTATTCAACGTTCATATGCCTGAAGAAGGATACTCTCGTAAAGCCTTCGAGTTTCTGATCGAAACCTTAAAGGAGGTTAAGGCTGAAGGTAAGATAAGGGCGATAGGTGCCGCAACCCATAAGCTACGTTTCCTAGCCGAGTTGATGAGGAAGTATGACTGCTTCGACTCCGTGATGATCCCGTACAACTATCATCGGCAGGAAGCCAGAAAAATACTCTTCCCGCTCTGCAGAGCATTAGACGTAGGGGTGGTAGTCATGAAACCTTTCTGCTGGCCTTATTATGGGATACCCTTCACGTACTTCTGTCCGAGGGACGTCGACACCGGAGGATATACGCCGAGCCAAATAAGTCTTAAGTGGATCCTCCGCTCTCCAGAAGTGAGTACGATCGTTCCGGGAACGAACAGCATAAAGGAACTGGAAGACAACTTGGGAATATTCGTTAAAGAAGGTAAGGTAAACGAGGAGGTCCTTAAAAGGTCTCTGGAGTTCGCCCTTAGCCTGGAGGGGAAAGCAAAGCTTAAGGAGCTCTGCAAGGACGAAGAGATAGCGCGTACAAGGACTTACATTAAGGGCTACGCTAAAATAGCCTTAGAAACTGGAGGAGGCTACTAGATAGCGGTAGCCTAAAATCTCCTGAACTTTTGAATCTGAGCTGTATAGTCGTAGTACTGGATGAAGTCTGCGACGAACTCGTTTGCTGGATGGTTTATGATCTCGTCTGGTGTCCCGACCTGCTGTAGGGTTCCCTCTTTCATGACGGCCATTCTGTCTGCGAGGGCTACTCCTTCACTCAGGTTCTGGGTTACATAAATGGTTGTTGTTCCGAGCTCGTCGTGTATCCTCTTGATCTCCTTCATCATCTTAACCCTGCTCGGCGGGTCTATGTTGCTCATAGGCTCATCCATAAGGAAGACTTTAGGCTGTATAGTTATGGCTCTCCCTACCGCTACCTTCTGCTTCTCTCCATGAGAGAGTTCATCAGGCTTTCTATCGAAGAGCCTCCTCTCGATACCGACATCCTGTGCGACTTGATGCACGATGCTTCTGATCTTGTCTGTCAGATACTTCTGTATCTTTAAGGCGAAGGTTAGGTTCGAGTGCCTCTTTTCGTCATAGACCTTCATATGTGGGTAGAGGGCGTAGCTCTGAAAGACCATCCGTACACCCCTCTCTGAAGGCTTAAGGTCGTTTACTAGGACGTCGTCGATGTAGATGTTTCCGTTGTCAGGTCTGATGATGCCTGCGATCAACTTTAAGAGGGTCGTCTTACCACATCCATTTGGCCCGACGAGGACGAAGAATTCTCGGTCTCGAACCTCAAGGTTCAAGTCGTTAACGGCGATCACCTTACCAAACCTTTTAGTCAGATTCTCGACCCTGACTCTAGCCAACTCACCCACAAACCTACAGGCTTCATTGGACAGTTAATTAAAGTAAAAAAGTTGTCTTTAAAGGTTTTACCGTTCTCTAACCTTCCTATGAATAGGGCCGGAGTGATGAAGAGGAAAACTGATAAGACGGCAAGGTAATAGGGTATAAACGCGCCGAATAGATCCCAAATCAACCCGCTTGACGCGCTATGTCCAGCAGTTCATCGAGAACTTGTAGTCTTCCCGATATAGTTGGGTTTCTGCTGTTAAGTGTTAGTAGAATGGCGGATTTTATTTTAGCCTCTTTGATCGCTGATATTTCTTCTTCTTTAATGTGTGGTGTTATCGAATTGTAAACGGTTCTTTCGGATAGACCTACCTCTCCAACATACTTGGCTCCGGCGATTCTAGCTTCAGCCGTCGTTCCATCTAGAGTGAAGGGTCCGTCGATCGTATCCGCTACGAAATCGATGAACTTCTCGAAGGCTTGAGGCCATGAACAGCAAACGTCAACTATTCTAGGGTTGCCTGTCTTATCTGATATCTCCTCTTCCATCCTCAATAATTTTTCAGCCTTCTCCCTGTTAAACTCACCCTTCCTCTCATCCTCCACAACCTTATGCTTATGGTAGAATATGCTCCCGACCATAACCGTGGGAAGTTGACCCGGCTGACCCCCAACCTTCACGCCAGCAATGTCGAAAACTTTTTGTTCCCTATCAAACTTGAACATCTATTTACACCATTCTTTGCATATTTTTACGCCTTCTACGGCGTCTTTGGCTGCTGCGTCGGCGCCGATCTTTCTGGCGTAGTCTGGGGTTATGGGTGCTCCCCCGATGATCACCTTGACCTTGTCTCTGAGTCCTGCTTTTTCAAGCTCCTTGATTATGTTTTCCATCTCGGTCATCGTGGTTGTGAGTAGGGCTGACATGGCAACTATGTCTGGGCTGTTATTTTTAACTGCTTCCACGAATTTCTCGGCCGGTACGTCTATTCCTAGGTCTATGACGTCGAAGCCGGCTGCCTTTAGAAGTGTTACTACGATGTTTTTTCCTATATCGTGTAGGTCTCCTTTCACGGTGCCTACGACGACTCTTCCGGTAGCCTTTACGTCTCCAGCCTTTAGGTGAGGCTCCAGGATTTTCATCCCTTCCTTCATGGTTTCTCCGGCCATGATTAGCTCGGCTAGGAAGTACTCGTTAGCCTCATATTTCTGTCCGACGATCTCCATCCCCTTAGCCATCCCATCTATGACAGCCCTGTATGGGGGGATGCCGGATTCAACAGCGTCTTTACAAGCCTCCCTCACACCCTCAATATCAAAATTAACGATGGAGTCTCTTAACCTATTTAAAATTTCTCTTTCATCAACCATCCTTATCACCAATAATTCAGCTGATTTCAAGAAAACGTGTATTTATAAACTTTTTTATAACCTAAATTGGTGATTGAGAAGTGATGTCGCATAGGGAGAGGTTCTTTACCGCCCTTGAGGTTAAGGAGCCGGATATGGTTACGATAACGGATCTAGGTCTCGACCCACCGATAGTTAAAGCTATAACGGGGAAAAGCTTGGAGGATCCAGCTTTATAGCCATATCTGGGAAGGATGCTTGGGAGCAAAACTTTAGGGCTAGAGAGGCGATGGCAGAAGCTTGTATTAAGCTAGACTTCGACGCGGTGCCGATAATAAGTCACTACAACCTCTGCAGTAAGAAGTATAGGCCAAAATTCGTTTCAAAGAACAGGTTCATAGATGAGTGGGGTAGAGTAATGGGGTTGAAGTCAGAAGTATAATTCTCCAGACCCTGAAGAGGAAGGGAGATTCAAGATGGTCGAGAAACTGGTTAATTCTCTGAAGGGGAAGGACGTTGCAATAACGGGACTGGCACATAGCGGCTGGAGTATGGCATTCCAAGTAAGAGGAGGCATAGAGAAACTATTAATAGATATGTATAAGAGGCCGAATCTAGTTAAAGTTTTGTTAGATAAAATTGTGAAAGCTTGCTTAGGTTTCATAAAGATTATGATCGACGGAGGAGTTGAAGTGATAGTGATAGGAGATACTACGCCGATAATCATGGCCCCTTCATGAATATTAAGCAGTTTAGGGAGTTTGAGCTACCGAATATACGTAGAGTCGTAGACCTAGCAAGAAAGAAGGGGGTTCCGGTTCTAAAGCATTCAGACGGAAACATCTACCCGATATTAGATGATATGATCGAAGCCGGAATAAGGGGGATCCACCCCATAGAGCCTGGAGCTATGGATCTAAGAGACGTAAAGTTAAGGTATGGAAGAAAAATCTGTATCCTCGGGAACGTCGATTGTAGGTATGTGCTTCCCTTCGGCTCAGAGGAGGATGTAAGGAGAGATGTTAGGCGATGTATAGATGCGGCGGCAGAAGGTGGAGGCTTCATCCTAACATCAAGCAACTCTATACATGCAAACTGCAAGGTAGAAAACGTTTACATAATGGTCAATGAAGCTAGGAAATACCCTCTATATGCACGTAAAACTTAAATGTTATGTGTATAGTTCGACGTAGTATACTCAATTAATACGCGTGCGTGAGGGGGGAGGTTTATGAAGTGTCTATTAGCTATTTACACGACTCCGAGGGAGGTTAAGGAGGAACTTAAGAAAATTTTCGAAGAACACAACATTGAATTTGAAATTACACCATTGCAACGCTGGTTCACGGAAGAAGAGTTAATCGATGTTTTAAAGGATGTTGACGCAGTATTAGCTGGCATAGAGCCGTATACAAGGAGAGTTATTGAAAATTCTAAGAGGCTAAAAGTAATTGCAAGGGTTGGAGTAGGCTACGATAATGTTGATGTGAAAGCAGCTACAGATAATAATGTTATTGTGACATGGACACCAATACCAGAGTTAGCAAAAGGCGTTGCCGATGAGGCAGCAGCCTTAATGTTATCGGTGTTGAGAAGAATCACTTTTCTAGATAAAAAGATGAGAGAAGGAGTATACTATACGGAGGACTACTATCA
>CAZVJZ010000086.1:0-646 GCA_964627655.1 uncultured Candidatus Bathyarchaeia archaeon | reverse complement strand
GTTTAGGAAGAATCGGAACAGAGTTTGCTAAAAGATGCTTAGGATTTGGAATGAAGGTTCAGTATTACGATGTAGTAAGGAAGCAAGAAGTTGAGAAGGAGTTAGGAATCAAGTATACGAGCTTTGAGGAATTATTAAAGACGTCTGATGTTATCTCAATTCATATGCCACTAACTCCTAAGACTAAGGGACTTATTGGAGAGGAGGAACTTAACATGATGAAGAAGAATGCTGTCCTGATAAATACTGCGAGAGGAGCTATAGTCGATGAATTGGCATTATACAAGGCTTTGAAAGAGAGGAGAATATTCGGTGCTGGAGTGAGTGTATTTACAAAAGAGCCTCTAGAAGAGGGTCATCCATTCTATAAGCTTGGAGATAAGTTAGATAACTTAGTATTGATACCACATGGAGGCGTAGCTTTCCATAGCGTTAGAGCTATGTTCCTAACCTCAGTTAATGATATAATTGCGATCCTTGAAGAAAGAAAGCCAAGATATCCACTGAATCCAGAAGTTCTTAACAAAAAAGGGTTTAAAGCGATATGTCGATAATCGAACAGAATGTATGTCGAATATTTAGAATACGTGCGTGTGAAAATTGATGACTCCTAGAGAAAGAATTTTGGCTGCTCTTCGTGGGGAAC
>CAZVJZ010000085.1:0-5548 GCA_964627655.1 uncultured Candidatus Bathyarchaeia archaeon | reverse complement strand
TTATACACGTAATCCCTAAACTCTTTTATTGCCTCTTCAGGCGTTTTCTGACCTAGGAAGGTACTGCTGAAGATCTCGTAGCTTTTCTGTTGTATATCGATGAAGTAGGGCATTATCGGTTCTCTCCCATGCGCTAGTGAGTCTTTACAAATCTGTAGTTGCGTGTACCATTTAATCACTGTCCTGACGATCGGGTCTTCATAGGTTGGCAGGTAAGGACCTGGATTGCCTTCAACCAGCAGTTCTACACGTTGAGCCCATGGTGAAGCGGCGAATGTACCGAGCATGGCTGCACCTACCTTCTTTTCGTATGGGCTGAAGTTGTTTACGCACCAGTTTGATGGGTTGTTAAGTTGGATAGGCGTTTTTCCCTCTTCTACGGGTGGTAGTTCGAATACTCCCCAAGCGTCTGGACCGAAGTCTTCGTAGAGCCATCTACATAACGCGTGGTAGCAGTATGCCATTCCTAGCTTCTTCTCTTTTATCCTAGTGTAGTGCCACATCTGCGGCGGGTTGATCGCGTCAGGCCATGTACATCCGTATTTAGTGTTGAGTTCTGTAATCATCTTTAGGGCTTCGACTCCTTCTGTAGAATCGAAGGCTATGGTATCATAGCCCGGCTTATCTGGTGGGTCAAACATGTCTCCACCCAGATTCAGTAAGTTGATGTACCATTGCTGTATGAAGCCATTTT
The DNA here is from genome assembly GCA_964627655.1 of uncultured Candidatus Bathyarchaeia archaeon. Taxonomy (GTDB): domain Archaea; phylum Thermoproteota; class Bathyarchaeia; order Bathyarchaeales; family B24-2; genus B24-2. Next base: position 4,854 of record CAZVJZ010000085.1, on the reverse strand, counting down.
GATCCAACCTTAACTGTATGCCGTACCTGTTGGGTGGGTCGTTTAGCTTTAGTGCTATCTCGATTAGTTCATCCCAAGTTTTTGGTGAGGAGTAGTATGGGGCTCTCTCCTCATAGCTCTTCATCGGGTCTTCTATTCCCTTTTCTTCCCAGAGGTCCTTCATGTAGAATACAACTCGTATGTTGTTTAGCCATGGAGTCGCGTAGACGTGCTTCTCGCCGTCGGGTCCGTAGAATTCGCTGCCTAGACGGGCGGATGGCGCATAGTACTTCCAGTTTGCTGGATCCCAGAAATCGTCTAGTGGGAATAGGTATCCTAATCTCGCGTACTCCATCTGCTCTCCACTACTTGTGTGTAGGATGTCGTATGTAGCTGCTCCTGCGCTGAACATCTCTAGGACCTTTATTTCGTAGTTTCTCTGGGCCTGCCCGACCTCTACGAGCTTAACCTTAATCCCAGTCCTCTTCTCGAATTCCGCTGACCACTCGACAGTCGCGGGGTCATACTTCAAGCTACCCGGATTCATCAAAGTGATGAAGTCAGGCAACTTCACTCCTGGCGGCGGGTTCTCCCAGCTGTAGTATACTTTTCCTGTTGGCGTTGGGGTCGGCTTAGGAGTAGCTGTTGGTGTGGGTGTTGCAGTTGGCTTAGGTGTAGCGGTAGGTGTAGGCGTAACGGTTGGTTTAGGTGTGGCGGTAGGCTTAGGAGTAGGCGTTGGCCCGGGAGTTGGTGTGACAGTCGGCGTAGGTTTAGGTGTCGGCGTGGGTGATGGTGGACCAGGTCTAGTTAGATAGTATGCTGCTCCGCCTATGACGGCTGCGGCCGCGGCCGCCCCGGCCACTGCTATATACTTTCTCCTAGAAACCCTTCCCTCAGACATATATATTACCACGTAAAACCGTTTTACCAGTTATGGTTATATAAGTTTTTTGGGTGTACACGTAAAGCATTTAAAATTAATTTTAAGGACATCTTACATGTCATAGAGATGCTTGGCCACAGGGACATTAAGACAACCCTGATCTACACTCAACTCATCAGCTTCGAGGGAGACGAATATTACTCAGCCACTGCTAAATCTGCCGAGGAAGCGAAAGGGTTGGTAGAACGAGGATTCGAGTACGTTTGCACAACGCCTGAAGGCGTGATGCTGTTCAGAAAGAGAAAATGAAAGGTCCCCTAAATATCCGTCAAGGTCCCGTAAAGCCACATTTCGGGCATCTGTATGGCCTCGCGAAGATTCTGCATCTCTTGCATCGTCTGATTGTTATGTCTCCGCAGTTTGGGCATGGAAACTTGGTTGCCTCAGATCCTGGTGGTATAATCCTGTTGCATGATGAGCATAGGGGCATTACGAGCCTTTTTTCTGTCGCCAGCGCCATTTGCTACACTCCACCGAATTTGATTTATAGCCTTGATATATTAACCTTATGTTTTTAGGCTCAAATTAAAGGTAACGCTTTATGATCATGTTTAGGGGTTTAGGCACAGCCTTCAAGAGGGTTGAGAAGGCTTCCCGCTGGAAGTCTATATCGCCCTTCTCTGAGAGTGCTCGATCGAGCCTTTGGTCGATTATCAGTTTAAACAGATAGTCGATTAGCTTGTCTGGAAGCTTGTTAGCAAGATTTCTTACGGCCTTCATAACCTTAAACTCTGGGCCTAATTTTTCTCTCCATAAACGTTCATACCGGATTAAAGGTTGGTGGCCTAGTTCCGTCCTTTCGAGGGCCTCAGCTAGGACCCGGCCGCATATCGAGGCACATATTCCACCCAAGATTACTCCGCCGCCAGTCGTGGGTTTAACCTGGCCTGCGGCGTCGCCGACGATGGCCAAGTTTTGAGTATGGGCCTCCGGTATAGGACCTGAAGTGACGACAAGGCCCCCTCTAACCCTCTCTATGTTATAGGTTTCGAAGCGTCTTTTAACGAAGTGCTCCAGATTTCTACGTGCATCTATGTTTCTTCCGGCTAACCCAGCTCTAGCTCTGTCTCCGCCTGTCGGGATGACCCAGCAGAATAGTCCTGGAGCCAACTTATGGTTTAGGTGAACTTCGACGAATTCCTCGTCCACCTCAACGCCTCTCAAGTCGAACTGTAAACCCGTCAAGACGTGTCTTTCATCTATAGGCGTAAGAGAGAGGGACTTCACGATTCTCGAAGCCGCTCCCTCAGCGTCTACCACAAAGTGTGAGGTTATCGTGTTAACCGTAGTTTTAACAGACGCTTCTTGAGCGCTCAGAAACGAAACCTCTTTAGCCCTAGCCTTAAGCAGTATTTCGACGCCTACTTCATGGGCTTTTTGGGCTAGATGCTTATCGAAGAGCTCTCTGTCGACCACGCATGCCACAGGCTGGTTTTTCTCTACCGTAAACGATAAGCCTGAAGGGGAGTAGAACCGGGCTCCCTTAACATAATTCTCGACGAAGGACTCGTCGGTCTGAACCTTTATCTCTTTCATGCCGTTCAGACTTAACAGGCCTGCGCAGTGGTTAGGCACGCCTACTTCACGGTCCTCCTCTAAGACTTTAACTGTGAATCCTCTCTCAGCAACTTCTCTAGCAGCTATCAAACCTGAAGGGCCTGCCCCGATGACCGTTAAATCCGCCCTCATGAGCGACTCCTCCTTTTTCACCGATTTATATATGAGCTGGATATTTTTAATACTTGAAAACCTTATGAACTGTTTTAAGCTTGTAGTCGTGGTTCGAAGCGACCTAAACATGAGCTGCGGGAAAGTCTCTGCACAGGTAGGTCACGCAGTCTTTCAGTCTGCCGAGGAGGCTAGGCTCACCCATCCAAACTGGGTTAAGACGTGGGTTTGCGAGGGGCAGAAGAAAGTCGTTTTAAGAGCGAATTCCGAGAAGGAGCTGCTAGCCCTTAAAGAGAAAGCCGACGGGCTAGGTTTACCTAACGCCTTGATTAGAGACCTGGGGCTTACAGAACTCCCTCCAAACACGGTAACCTGTCTAGCTGTAGGGCCTGGCCCTTCTAGTTTGGTGGATAAAGTTACAGGTAACCTTAAACTTTTTTAGGTTTACTTCCGAGATGGTTTAAGGCGTTAACCTGAAACGGTCTCTGGGGAACAGAACAACCTCCCTTATGTTGCTTCTACCGGTCAACACCATCATAAGCCTAGCTAGACCGACGGCCCAACCAGCATGCGGAGGCATACCATAGTCGAAGGCTTTAAGATGATACTGAAAAGATTCCGGGTGGAGGCCTTTCTCCTTCAGCCTCTCGATCAGGAGGTCCTTAAGGTGTATTCTTGTTCCGCCTGAAGCGAGTTCTATCCAACCCCACATGAGGTCGAAGGCTTCACATATTTTCGGGTCGTCGCTTCTAGGCATCAGGTAGAAAGCCTTAGCCTCTCTAGGCCAGTCTGTTATAAAGTAGAAGCCCTTATGAATTTCACCAAGCTTCCTGAAGGCTGGAGTCGAGATATCTTCACCCCAAGGTATATTGAAGCCTATGTTGGCTAGCTCCTCAAGGACCTCTGTATAAGTTAAACGCTTGAAAGGGAGACTTGGAACCTCGACCTTATAATTCAGGACTTCTAGTTCTTTAACGCATTTCTCAGACACGGATCTACATACGAAGTGTATGAGCTCTTCGAGCAGCTTCATCACGTCTTCTTGGGTAGAGAAGGCCTCCTCTATATCTATAGACACGAACTCGCTTAGATGCCTTCTAGTGTGGGATTCTTCGGCCCTGAAGAAGGTGGCTATCTCGTAGACCTTCTCGAACGCTATGGTCAACTCCTCCTTGTAGAGCTGTGGACTCTGGGCTAAGAAGGCTTCTCGACCGAAGTATGCCACCGGGAAAAGCTCTGTACCTCCCTCGGTCGCCGAGGCTATTATCTTGGGTGTATGCACCTCTATGAAGCCTCTCTCAGAGAGGAAGCTACGTATACTCTCTAGGGTTACATGCTGGATTTTGAAGATCGCCCGGTTAATGCTTCTTTTGAGGTCTAGGGGTCTAGCGTCCAACCTGACATCGATCTTTGCTGGAGTCTTACCTGTGAGGTCTAAAGGTAAAGGATGTCTAGCCACGTTTAGGATCTTAATCTCCTCTGGTATAACCTCGGCCCCTCCGGGAGCCTTAGGCATCTTCTTTATCTTCCCCTTAACTCCTATACAGAACTGGCGTTGAAGACCATCAACCTTACTTAGCAGAGACGAGTCTACCTTATTTCTCGGAACCGTGATCTGCACCCTACCTTTAATGTCGTCGAGGATTATAAAGGTGATGCCGCCGAGGTCTCTTATATCCTGAACCCAGCCCATCAAGATAGCGGATTCACCGTTCCTATCGGGGGTTACGTCTACTGAATAATGTGTCCTACGCCAATCACCCAGCGGCTCGACCATCATCATAAGCACTCTCAGTCTGAATACTCGACCCTTAGGGTTAGACCCTGAACCTTCTTAGCTATCTCTTTAAGAGAATCTATTCTCTGTTTGGACAGCTTACCGCTCTTCCTGTCGAGTATAACCCTCGTCTCCGTAGTCCCGTCGGGCAGCCAGATCTTATTTATGGCCACGACTGTTAGGGGGGCGAAAAGGTCCTCGATAAATTTCCGTGGACTCACACCATGCTCGACCACTCTAACTATTTTACCTACCTTCTTACCTACCTCCCTAATTATCTTGCCCCCATAACTTAACATCCGGGCCACGTCTCCTTTACCCACTATTATAGCGAGGGTCTCCTCGGTGTTTACTGCTCCATACAACGTAACCTCCTGAAGGATCGGAAACTCCTTCTCCATAGATAAGAGTAGGCGGGCTATCTTAAGGTCCAGCTGGGTGACTTCTCCAGACTCCACCTTCTTCTGGCATTTAGGACATAACATAC
>CAZVJZ010000084.1:0-5569 GCA_964627655.1 uncultured Candidatus Bathyarchaeia archaeon | reverse complement strand
TCTAAAGATTTGATGGCGCTATGGGTGAGGTCAAGCTTCTCGTAAGCGAGGCCTCCCCAAGAGACGTGGGTAGAAAGATAGCTAGAATCCCGTCTAAGGCTATGGCGGAACTCCAAGTTTCGGTAGGAGATATCATCGAGATAGTGGGTAAAAAATCCACTTGTGCCGTGGTCTGGCCTCTGAACGCCGAGGACTGTGGAGACGAGATAAAGATAGACGGCTTCTTAAGGAGAAGCGCAGGTGTATCCTTGAACGACTATGTTTACGTTAAGAAGGCCGAGGCCAGAGAAGCTCGGATTATAGTACTTTCTCCAGCAGGATACAAGCTCAGCGGCCTAGACGAAGACTTTAACACCCACGTGAAGACCATGCTCCTCGATAAGCCTTACATAGCCGGAGACTACGTCTCCATCCCCATCTTCGGGGGAACACCATTGTATTTCACGATCGTCTCGACGAGGCCTAAAGGCATAGTCATGGTGACAGGCAATACAAGGGTTCAGGTGACGATGGAGCCTAAGGAGGCTGAAGGAAAAGTCCCTAGGGTTACCTACGAAGATATAGGCGGCCTCCACGAGGCTGTGCAGCGTATAAGGGAGATGGTTGAACTTCCACTTAGACACCCGGAGCTATTCGAGAGACTAGGGATAGAGCCGCCTAAAGGCGTTCTACTCCACGGCCCACCTGGATGCGGGAAGACCCTGCTAGCTAAAGCCGTCGCAAACGAGGCTGAAGCGAACTTCTACTCGATCAACGGCCCAGAGATAATGAGCAAGTTCTATGGAGAGTCTGAGGAGAGGCTTAGAGATCTATTCAAGGAGGCTCAGGAGAACGCTCCGAGCATAGTCTTCATAGACGAGATCGATGCGATAGCGCCTAAGCGGGAAGAGGTTACAGGCGAAGTAGAGAAGCGTGTAGTTTCACAGCTACTAACCCTGATGGACGGTCTAGAATCTAGAGGACAGCTCGTTGTGATAGCCGCCACGAACAGGCCGAACGCCCTAGACCCTGCTCTAAGGAGGCCTGGCAGGTTCGACCGTGAAATAGAGATAGGAATACCCGACAAGAAGGATAGACTCGAGATACTGCAGATCCACACGAGAAACATGCCGCTAGCAGACGATGTGTCGCTCGAAAAGATAGCGGAGATAACCTACGGGTATACCGGAGCCGACCTAGTGGCCTTATGCAAGGAGGCCGCCATGAAGGCTCTACGGCGGTACCTTCCAAAGATAGACTTAGAGAAGGAGAGTGTTCCCTCCGAGGTTCTGAGAAGTATGGTGGTTAAATTCGAGGATTTCATGAATGCATATAAGGAGATCGTGCCCTCAGCGGTTAGAGAAGTATACATGGAGAAGCCGAACGTCCACTGGAACGACGTAGGAGGACTCGAAGACGTAAAGCAGAAGCTCAGGGAGATGGTTGAGCTACCCTTAAAGAAGCCTGAGAAGTTCAAGAAGATAGGCATTAAGCCTCCACGTGGCATACTTCTCTACGGTCCTCCGGGCTGCGGGAAGACTCTACTGGCTAAGGCGGTAGCGACCGAGAGCGACGCAAACTTCATATCCGTCAGGGGTCCTGAAGTGTTCTCCAAGTGGGTCGGCGAATCTGAGAGGGCTATAAGGGAGGTCTTCAGGAAGGCTAGGATGGCAGCACCCTCAATAATATTCATCGACGAGATAGACTCCCTAGCTCCTAGGAGAGGGTTGAGTGGTGGAGACTCAGCAGTCTCGGAGAGGGTGATCAGCCAGCTCTTAACCGAGATGGATGGGTTAGTGACGCTAGAGGACGTGATCGTCATGGCGGCCACGAATAAGCCCCACCTACTCGACAGCGCTCTACTCAGACCCGGCCGATTCGACTACCTAGTCTATGTTCCGAAGCCGGACCTTAAAGCTAGGATGGAGATACTGAAGGTCTATGCCGAAAAGATGGCTTTAGATCCAAGTGTGGACGTCGAGGAGTTAAGTAGAAGAACTGAAGGCTTCTCCGGAGCCGATTTAGAAGCCCTTTGCAGGGAGGCAGGCCTAAACGCTATACGGAACGATAGGGATATAGTTGTTAAGGAGGACTTCGAGGAAGCCCTTAAGAGTGTGAAGCCCAGCATAACTCCTGAGATGGAGGATCAGTACAAGCTCTTCCAAGAAGAAAGGGGATGAAAACCCGCTTGAATACTCATACCTATAAACCTTTTCCCGCCGACTTAATCCTTCAGGCGAATGAAGATTGACGTCGATCTTCGTCTTCGGCCTCTTTCCAGAATCCTCAGGGAAAACAGTGGTATCCACCGCCATAGCTAGAGGTCTACTTAACGAAGGTTTAAAAGTCGGCGTCTTCAAACCACGTTCAGGGCATAACCTATGGTATCAATATGAGTCGTTCCTGAAATGCAAGTCTGAGGGAGGTCTATTCTGCGAAGACATAATAAAACTGATGGAAGCTTCACGCTGCTATCTACAGCCTGAAATCCTCAACCCTGTAGATGCGTTGATGAGCGTATTCGACGTGGAAGCCTTCTTAAAGCGAAGAAAGGTGGGCCAGATGTATATCATCGAACCTGAAATCTTCAGTCATCTCCTAGTCGAGAGATACACGATCCTCGAAAACGAAGATGTTAGAAGGATACTCCTCATAAACGAGAGGAACCTGAAGACACAACTCACCCTACTAGACTCAGACTACATAGACAGGCTGGAAGCTAGCTCCGACCAAGTGATTCCGATAAAAAGCTTGAAGGAATGGTCTTCCACATACCAGAATCTAGCTCCTATCTCGATACGTAGCTGCTACCACTTACTGAATCGAAGGTTTGAAGATATAGTGATAGAGGGCTATAACGACGCAGTCGCTCCAGACTTCCAGGTTCTCCGTGACGTCGACGTAGTGGTGGGGGTCGCCCCAGGAGCAGCACTCTTCTACGATTCCAGAGAGTTCAAGAAGTTGATAGAGACCTTACAGTCTCTGGGTAGAGAACCTACCTCGCTGAGAGCTGAGGACGTTGTCAGATACCTAAAGCATTATGAGGCCTTTAGAGTCCCGCCTCTTCCAAGGGAATCTTTAACCGATTATGATAGGCTCTGCAAGAGACTTAAAACTATAGTCGAGCATGTTAAATCAAGCCTTACTTAGCAGACTTAAACCCTCTCCAGAGACCTACCCTTATAAAGGCAAAAATAAATTTTATAGAATATCAGACCTAGCATCCAAAAGATCGTTTAGCCCCCCCTTTAAAGAATAGAAGGACTTAATGGAGAACTTGACTTGAAAGTAGGGTGTGTCCAGACTTACCGACAGATCTTCTATGCAGCATGTACCATAAGCTTCCTCTTACGGATTGGATGGGGGATCGCGATAAGCCAGCTCCCGATCTATGTTTATGAGCTAGGCGCCTCACCGATAGAGGTCGGTCTGGTATTCACAGTATTCGCCGGGCTTCTGATGTTCTCGTCTCCTCTCTGGGGCTATCTCTCAGACTATCTTGGAAAGAGAAAGCCCTTCATCGTGCTGGGCATGGTGGCCCTAGCCCCCATATTCCTCCTTATGTCCACGCAAAGGGAAATCGTGTCCCTGATCGTCTTAAGAGGCAGCACCGCCATATTCGTCGGGGCAGTAGTCCCTGCGACTTGGGCTCTAGTTTCAGACATCTCGACGCATGGAGAGGTTGGGAGGAAGATGGGTCTACTTACAAGCGCCGAAATGGCAGGCTTCGCCATCGGTCCGGTGTTAGGCGGCTTAATAGCAGACAACTTCAGCTTCCCCGTACTCTGGCTGTTCGTTGCCTTCGTGTGCTTAGCCGGCGGCCTGACATTCCTACTCTTCGGGTCCGACCCCTCAGGTTTAAGGCCGAGACCCTTAAAACGGCCTTCACTAGACTTCTCTTGGAGAAAAAGCCTCCCCAGAAGTTTTACCATACTCTTTCTTGGGTACTCCTCCTTCCTCTCCGGCGTCGCAGTCCTAGGCCCTAACAGGAACGTGTATCTGGTTCGAGACTTGGGAATGAGCAGGACTATGGCAGGACTCTTCGATTTCGTCGGTATTCTCTCTCTAGCACTGCTTCAACCTCTAGCCGGCTCCCTCTCCGATAAGTATGGACGAAGGATAATCATGGTTCTAGCCTCTCTAGGCTTGATAATCGGCCTCATCAACCTCTACTTCGCGGAAAACTTCCTACAAGCTGTCCTCTCGGCAGCTCTCTTCGCCGGATACAACAGTTACAGGCTTGCGGCGTCGGCCTACATATCAGATAGGACAGAATATGGGGATAGGGGCGGAGCGTTAGGCCTCTTCGGCTCGGTCGATTCGGCGACACGTTCCTTAGGAGCGATGATCGGAGGGTTGATTATAGCGGCTGTGGGGATTCGTAAGGTGATTCTTCTATCCACGATCTTCCCTGCACTCAGCGTATTGATCACGGTTTTAGCCCTCAAAGAGAATGAGACTGAACATTCTACAACTTAGTGGTCTATCTGGAAACTCTGGTTCCAGAACTCCTCCCCTGCGGGGGTGTAGACAGGTTTTCCCTCACCGTTATATGCAAGGATAAAGCGGTTCACATGTACCTCCACTAGGTACTTGCCCTCCGGAAGGTTACCTAAAGGTATCAGGACGGTAGGGTTCGTGAAGGCTTGTGTAACTATAACGTCTTTCCCCGGGTCTATAAAGTCTACTGTGAGGTAGAGTACTGTAGGTTCACCTTCCAGTTTCTCGACGTTTCGGAGTTTAATCGAGTATCCGCCTGTCGGGAGATCTCCTCTCGAGATCACTATGGCTACGTAGTCGCTTCTAGAACCTCTCAGCGTTCTGTGATCCTTCAGGTCCTCCCAAGAGAGGTCTGACTTCTCGAGAAGGTCTATAGGATTCGACTCAGTCGCTGTTATGTAGACGCCTTCCTTGAAAACCCCTAGGCAGCCATAAGTTTCGTATAGGACGCCCCTCGGTATATTATTGGCCGTGGGGTTAAATTTCCTTTGATAGAGTTTGCCTTCCCATATAAGCTCATCTCTATTCTTAACCTCCACTTCGTAGACAGTGCTTCCCTGTTGACCGTTTCTATACGCGACCTTTACCTCGAGCCCGTCTGCCAGATACGTATATATCTCCTTACCGAGGGGCCTCTCCTCTCTATTCACCGTCCAGTTCAGTTCAAGCGGATCGGGTAGAGCCCGCTTTTCGACCTCACGTAGATAGAGTATCGTGTAGTCCCGGACGAATTCAGGGTTTAGGAAAGCTGTGCGCCAGCTCCTATAAACCTCTTCGGGGTAAGTCTTCATCCAGTGGTAACCACACTCTAGACACCTCCAGTTAAAGTTCTCGCTTCTGGAACCTATAGGCGTCCATACGTAGGGACCTCCGTCTCTAGGGCAGAGTATCCTAGTCTCACCTCTGATAGGGATAGTAGCGTCTATCGATGCCCTCAACACCCTTAAAGGAAAACTGTTTAACCTATGCATAGATATGTCGAGTTTAAATTTCAAGTTATCCTCGGCTATGCTGTATAGGAGAAACTTAAGATTCACCGTGCCGTCACCGTAAATGCCTAGATCCTCCGCCTCGAAGACCGCTCCTAACC
>CAZVJZ010000083.1:0-5582 GCA_964627655.1 uncultured Candidatus Bathyarchaeia archaeon | reverse complement strand
ACATAATAGTATACGAAACTTGCGCTCTAGCAACTTATTTTAATTTTTTTAATATCTATCTATATAGTATCGTATACTTCTTATATATTCCAACATATTATGTTTTCTTTCAGCACTTTCTATAGACCTTCTGCTAGTTTTAAATCGTTATCGACGGAAGATCTTTGTGATATCTTGTGATGTGATATATGTGACGTCACATAAAATTAAATCACAAGAGGTCACTTACGCATCACACATGTGACCTCATGACTGAAAAAGCGAATTTAGTTTTCTATAAGACTTGAACTTTTATTTTATCGTCTATATTTCTTAAAATTTTAGTTAAATCTTTAACCGCTTCCTCAGACTCTTTAAGATTCCATGTTATCCTATATATCGTGGCGAGGTTCCAGAGAGGGTTTAGGGTTAAGATAGAAACGAATTTAGTTTTAACTTATATAAAATTCATAGCCATGCATCCTAAATTTATAATCGTTTTCTTTTAATCTCCTAGCTAAAAGCACCCTGTTCTTAAGGAAGACGAACTTTGAGGTCAACAGCCTCCGCTCTTAAGTTAGAATGTCGCATGAAGCCCTCAGTTTAAGGGCTTCTTTCAAAATTTTTATTGCACAATATTGGCCGCACATAGAACATGTCTTTAAGGAAGCTTCTCCCATCCTAGAATGGTATTCACGAGCTTTCTCGGGGTCTATCGAAAGTTTAAACTGTTTTTCCCAGTCAAGGTTCCATCTTGCCTTCGCCATCTCTAAGTCTCTCTCTAAGTATTTTCCGCCATACTTTACGATGTCTGCTATATGAGCCGCTATCTTAGTTGCTATCACCCCTTCTTTAACGTCCTCTACTGTAGGTAAAGCTAAATGCTCTGATGGAGTTAAATAGCAGAGGAAATCTGCTCCTGCAACGCCTGCTATGACACCACCTATCGCTCCCACTATATGATCATATCCAGGAGCTATCTCCGTGACTATAGGCCCGAGAACGTAGAAAGGGGCACCTTTGCAGATAGCTTTTTCCATCTTTACGTTCGATTCTATCTGGTCGAAGGGTACATGACCAGGTCCTTCCACCATGGTTTGGACATTAGCTTCTCTAGCTCTATCTACTAACTCACCTAGAACTAACAATTCCTGAACCTGAAGGTTGTCTGTGGCATCGAATATACTTCCAGGCCTTAATCCGTCGCCGAGGCTAATCGTGAAATCGTACTCTTTTGCAACTTCTAATATATAATCGAAGTTTGAATAGAGAGGATTCTCCTTGTCGTTGTGAAGCATCCAAGCGGTTATGAACGTTCCACCTCTGCTGACTATTCCCATCACCCTCTTGGACCCAACGATCTTTTTAACTAGGTTCTTTGTTACTCCACAGTGTAGCGTCATGAAGTCTACACCGTCTTTTGCATGCCTCTCTATAACGTTAAGAACATCGTCCTCGTTCATGTTAACGATGGCTCCATGCCTCTTAATGGCTTCTATCGCCGCCTGATAGATTGGAACTGTTCCAAGAGGAACGTTAATGTTTTCAAGGATTTTTCTCCTGATCACGTCTATATTCCCTCCCGTGCTTAAGTCCATTATGGTGTCCGTGCCGTACTTAATTGCTGTCTCCGCTTTCTTTAGCTCTGTTTGGAGGTCTACCTTTATGGAGGAAGTTCCTATGTTCGCGTTAACTTTTGTTCTCACGCCTTCTCCGACTGCTACTGGACGACTATTCTCATGTTTCTTGTTTTTGAGGATCACGACTCTTCCTTCGGCTATCCTCCTTGCTAGGAGAGTTGTTGAGACGTTCTCCTCTTTAGCTATTATTGCCATTTCGTCTGTTATTCTACCGATTTTCGCTTCTTTCATTTGAGTGCTCAAGCTGCTATACACCTTTTTTGATGACTGAATGCTTCCATAAAGCGGTTTCTCTTTTCCCTCTTATTAATGAATGGGGGATCGGTAAAACAAAAACTTTTATAATGTTAGTAGATGGGAAATTTATGTATGAGGCAGAGAAAGATGGAGCCCAGTAAAAAACCGCTTAACGTGTTGGTTAAACAGGTTAACTCGCAAATATCTCTGTTCCTAAAGAACGGTGTTGAGTATAAAGGAGTTATGACCCGTTGTGACGGTTTCATGAACATCCTTTTGGAAGGAGCCAAAGAATACATCAACGACCAACAAACAGCTAACTATGGAAACGTATTGATTAGAGGAAATAACATCCTATACATAGTCCTAAATCAAGGGAAGATCTAATCCGATTCAAAGCGCTGCTTTCGGTACTCTCTCAGCAATTCTATTAGCTTTCTTAATGTCCTCTTCTTCTCTTCTAGCTTCCATTCTCTCACCGCTTTATCTAGATCCTTTTTCTTAACATAAGGTAAGCCGTTGATCCGTTCTAACTCGATTTTGTTACCGGGAATAACGGGTATTCCGTTCGAAGAGAATACGTCCAAAGCCGTATGCGAGATATTTCCTTTAGCGATCACCGCCTTAACCCCTAAATCAATCAGCATTCTAGCGGTTGAAGATCCTCCTCCGCTAGCGTTAGTTAACATTACAATGTCTCCTTCACCTATGTTGTGTTGAGTGACGGCTTGCTCCACCCCTTCTTTAGTAAAGGCGTCGATCTTCTTCACAGGCATGAATTCGCCTTTCGCTTTAAGGCTCTTCATACGTTCAATCAATTTGAGAGACTTCTCATACTCCTCTATTTTTGAAAGATACCTATTTACTTTGTTTCTCTGTACTCTTAGCGTTTCGAGAAGAATGTAGAATTCACGTTCCTTTTCAGATTCTGCTTTATGTTTTTCCTTGAGTTCCCTTAACTTAGCTTCTAGTTCAGCGTTTCTTTTCTCTAAGGATTCTACTTTCTTCCTCAACTTTATGTTAATCTCTATTAGCATCTGATATTTCTCACGGTAATCTTGAAGCTGCCTACTAAGTTCTTCCATACGGGTTCTAAGTTCGTTCAAACTTTCACATGCTCTAGGTCTTCTTATAGAAGGCCTTTCCTTAGAAACTTTTTCGGTTAAGGATTTTAATGCTCTTTTAATAGTTTTTCCCCTTAGAACACTCTCCTTTATTTCATCGGCTAAAAATTTTAGGTCGCTGTTTCTTGCATAGATTTCGATACGCTCAAACTTTCTCTTAAAATAGCCGAACGCTCTCAACGCAGCTGAGAGAGCGTCTAATTCGTGTTCACTTTTAAGTTGCAGTGCGTGTTTTTCACAGTATTCCTTGGCTAGCTTCCTCTTTTCGAAGACGCTTAAAACCTTACGTGGGGTGAATAGTTTAGCGTTTAGCTCTGTAGCTAGCCTGCTTACGAGTGTGGGAGCGGGTCTTACATCGCTGGCTATAAGCACGGCTTCACCTATCTCCATGAGTCTGTGGAGAACTTCACTGTAGCCCCAGTTTCTCCTACTCTCTATATGGAGAGGGTTTCCTTTCAAATCGAGAATCGCTATAGCCGTAGTCATTCCGGGGTCTATTCCTACGATTGTTTTAACCATAGCTGCCCTATACCTCTAAATCCTTAAGGTTTCTTTCTTCCCCTTAACGTATTTAACGACCTCTTCAAGGCCGACTTCAAAATCAAACTTCCTTTTAAATAGAACTATCACGTTTTTGACGTCTCTTTTAAGCAAGTCTTCGGCATTGGGATGTTTAACACTAACGTATTGAGGCCAATCTATTATTAAAATATGGTTATCCGGCTTTATTAGGATGTTGAAACCGCTTAAGTCACAGTGAACTATCTTTGCTTCCATATAGGTTTTACGTATATTATCCACTATTTCACGGAATACTTCACTTGGATCTTTCAGCTCTATCAGGTTTTCCAGCTCAGTTCCCTCTATAACACTCATCACGATGACATGTCTATTTCTATCGATAGGTCTAGGCACCGATACTCCTAGATTATATGTGAGTTTTAAGGCACGAAACTCCCTTTCAGCCGCTATCTTAGCTATAAGGAGCCATGAAGAATACTTTACGTCTTTAACGTATCCTCTAAGCTTCATTATGTTACGAAAGCTTATGCTTCCGAGTCTATGAAATTTTACGGCTACTCTCTCCCCCTTAGGGGTTAAGCACTCATAGATGTCTGACTCCTTTCCTACTCCTATAGGCATCCCGAAAGCTTCAAGGACATTCCTTCTTACCAACACGTTCAAAGCTAAACAGTCATAGCCAGCTCTGTTTAGGGTGAAACCCGTGTAAGGTCCAACCCACCTTCTAATCAGTCTCATCTCGCTAAGTCTTTTAAGTCGAAAGTCCACCTCCTTAATAGGCAATCCACTTAGCTTAAGAACTATGTCGTATGGTACATACCTGTAACTCTTCATGCCACGCTCGATAGACCTCAGTATGTTAAAGTCTTCTGTCTCTAAGTCACGGAAGAACTTTATCGCTAGATGTGCCTCAGGCATCCCTCATAACTATAAGTTGGAAACCCTTTAAGTAGATGTTGGTTAAAGCATAAACCGAAAAAATTCAGGATTCAGAAGCTAAGTCTTCCATTATTTTTTCGGCTACTTTTTTACCTGAAAGAAGCATCCCACCAAAGATAGGCCCCATCCTCGGCGTATTCTTCAATGCGGCTACAGCCATCCCAGCAACATAGAGTCCAGGACATACTCTACCCGTGTTTTCCACGGTTGCTCTCTCAGCTTCTTGAGCCCACATCGCTCTTTCTCCGGGAACCTCGACCTTTAGTTCAGGAATCTTTTTCGAAACTATCGATAGAACCTCGGCGTCGTGTCCAGTACAATCCACCACGGCTCTTGCTTTCACGCCTAAAGGGTCTACATGAAGGCCGGCCATAAGGATCGAGGTCCACTGAAGAACTACTCCAGCTACTCTTAGAGGCTGCGTCCTATAGATAATGTCCTCGACTGTGACGCCTAAGACTATCTCTGCCCCTGCGTCTATGGCCGCGTTAGCTAACTTAGCTATCATAGCGGCCGGTGTAGTCACATAAAGTCCCTCATCCACCTTCTCTAGCCTGCATCCTACTTCTCTAAGAATTTCGTCTGCTGGTCTCTGTACAGCGACCCTGTGGAAGGTCATTCCTCCTCCCCCTATGCCTCCGCCGAAAGAAAGTCTTCTCTCAAAGACCACTGTCTTAAACCCTGCTTTAGATAGGTATCGGGCCGCTGTTAAGCCTGAGGGTCCTGCACCGACTACAGCGACGTCTATGTTGGAGAAGTTTAGCCAGTCCTCCGCCGCCTTCTTGACGATAACCCGTGTGATTCTATCTTCCTCTACAGTCCACAGTTCACCTGACATTTTCATAGCCCTGTCCTAGTTTTTATTCGCTAATAAATCCTAGAAGAAAATAAATATTTCTAGCTCGAGAGTCCCTGAATTAACCTACAAACGAGAAAATAAAAAGGTACTCCGTCTTGAGAATCTGGTAAGTGTAGAGAGGTCTTCTATAGTGGCGACGTAGGCTGTGTCGGGATCAACTTCTCTAAAGTTTCTATCGCCGCTTTTACGCCTGCATCACGTTCGAACTTGTATCCAAGTTCTGCTAGGGTGGCTTCTAAGGCGTTTATCGCAGGTAAGACGTATTCGGGTGAGGCTGTAGTT
>CAZVJZ010000082.1:338-5653 GCA_964627655.1 uncultured Candidatus Bathyarchaeia archaeon | reverse complement strand
GGTCTCCCAGTCCACTCTCCTGAAGACCTCAGCCGGGTCCACTCCGCTTAAGGCTAAGGCTAAGACCGCGCAGCCTAGGGCCACGGCTTCTGGACCTATGTTCCATTTGTCGTACTGTAGAAGCAGGAAGATGAAGAGTATCAGAATTAAGGTTGACTTGAAGAGTAAGCCTTTGTCCTCCACAACTTCCCAAGGGTTATAGGTTGGCGGCTCCTTCTTCTCGCCTAGCTGGTTCCTATAGTATAGGTATAGGGTTAAACTAGTCAACCCCCAGAGCATGAGTTCGCATGGAGTTAAGTACTGTATGAAGTCTGTGAAGCTTAGGCCTGAGGAGAAGCCTATTATCATGTTCCCTACAGAGCCTATCAGCGTGCTGCATCCACCTAGGTTGATCATTATGGCGGCTGAAACGAAGTAGGGTTTAGGGTTATACTTCATGATCTTAACTATGGTTCCTGTAGCCGCCGCTATCAACAGTATGGCCGTCGTGTCGCTTAGGAAGAGCGATACGACGGCTGCGGTGAAGCACATGGAGAAGAAGAGCTTATGGGGGGAGCCTCCTGTGAGCTTAATGGCGTACAGCGCTAGTACATGGAATAAGCCACTTCTCTCAGCCACCTCGACCACTATGGAGACGCCTAATATTAGGGCTAGGAGCCTTATATCGACGAAGGATAACGCCTCGTTATAGGTGAAGAGCTTGTAGTTCAGGCCGAACCAGAGGGAGAGTAGAGCCCCTATGAGGGCTGAGACTGAGAGTGTGGCCATTTCGGTGGCTGCTAGGAGTATGGTTAACATGTAGATCAGTACGAAGACTATGGTCGAAGACTCTATCAATTCCTCTACTTCTCCCTCTCAGATTGCTTTAGTAGTCGAGTCACTATAGCTTCGGTCTTCCTCTCTAACACCCCATAGATTATCCTTCCGATGTCATATATCAGCAAGAGGACCGCGCCTAAAGCGATCAGGCTGGCGACGGCCGCCATCTGGTTTCCATAGCCTGGTATGGCCGTTAAGAAAGGTAGAGCTGCCGTGGCCATCAAGATTGCTACGATGATGTACACGAAGTCTCTGGCGGCCCTCCTCAACGGCTTCTCCTCACCTTTCATGCCAAGCCTCTTCAGGAAGACGTCGGCTGTTACGTCTGCCAGAAAGAAAGCGTCGGGAAGAATTCTCGCTAGGAGGACGAGGATTATCAGGATTATGGTTAGCCTGATGAGTTGATCTACGCTTATGTTCAGACCGGGTAGAAATAGGATGCCGAAAGGTAGTGGGGCGGTATTGTAAATGAAAGTTATGAGTGCAAGCGCAGCTAAATTCACTATGAAGCGTGGAATCCTCCTCTTCAATTCTTCGTTTACAGTCGCAGCGTCCATTAAAGCTTACACCTTAAACGGCATCTAAACTTCGTCTGCCGCATCAATAAATCTTTAATCGAACCGCATATATTATTGGTTTCGATGTTAGGTTCTTCGAGACCTCTTTACTTTGTCTAGTAGGTCTAGGAGGGGAGAACCTTATAAGATAAGCCTTATACAAGGCTCCTTTAAGTAATGCCAGATCTAGCATCCTCTTCCAAAGGTGAGGGTTTAACCTTCCTCACTTCAGCCAGTGAATACACTCCTCGACTCTCCGTCTTGGAGGCGGGGGAGGAATGACCGCTGGGTAACCGACCTGAACGAAAGCAGTTATCACGAAGAAGTCTGGTAGACCCAGAAGCTTAGCGAGCTCTGCTTCGCCTTTACTTTTGTTTGCCCCGATCCAGCATGCGCCGAGGCCTAGGTGATGTGCGGTCAGGAGCATGTTCTGCACGGCAGCTCCTGTATCGTATCCCTCAACCGGACCCGGTTTATCACGTAGCTCCTTCGGCTTTGTCACGTCGTCCGCTGTTTCTGTACGCCTAGTATCCGCGACCACTATCATCATCGCAGGGCTATATGGAAGAAACTTTTTACCCGCGACTTCGGCTACCCACTTAACCTTCTTTGGGTCAGTGATTATTATGAAGTCTAGGGGCTGTTGGTTGCATCCGGAGGGAGCCCATAAGGCGGCTTCGACGAGCTTCTTAAGTTTCTCCTCCTCGACTGGTTTGGGGAGGAATATCCTTATGCTCCTTCTACCTTTGATTATATCGAAGAACTTCTCTCTCCCTATCTCTCCTCTATATGGTTCTATGGAGGCTGTCCCAGAATTCGCTCTTTCCACGAGCCTTTCAGCCCATCTAATGGATTCCGTCTCTGGGTAGCCTCTCCTCCTCCACTCCTCGATGAACTCCTTCAACTTATCGACTATATGTAGGTTTTTCTTCATGTAGATCGGGTCGTCTCTGCTTTTACCTAGCTGAAGCCTCTTATCAACGAAGTGTCCCCACGAGTTTATGCATCTCTCGAGGAACCTTCGGTCTATCTCCTCTTGATCCAAACCTTCACGCTTCCCGACAACCATATTCAAAGATGGAAAAAACCTTACAAGAAGTAGGTTGGACACGGTTAATTAATCTTTTGTAGGCTTCGCTTAACCCACTCCTAGGAAAATTTTATCTCGCAAACAAGACGAACTAGAAGAACGTTGGTTAGATGAGGATAAAGGAGATCAGTACGTGGCGTCTGAAGCCGCCGAAAGACCTCCAGCCAGAAACCGAGCCTAGACGCCCTTCATGGGTGGATAGGTTCGAGATAGCGAACCCCATGTCACGTTACCCAAGATACAAGAAGAGACGTTCGAGCTGGCTTCCGAGGTGGGGGAACGTATGGGTGAAGGTGGTAGCCGAGGACGGAACCTTCGGTCTAGGCTTCACATCCTTCGATAAGCCTGTAGCTGCGATCATTAAGGAGCATCTAGCTCCTCTGCTCGTGGGTGAAGACGTAGAGGTTATGCTTGACTGCTATATGGCCTTCGACGTCGAGTATACCCATTCGTCTGGCTCGAAGGCTTAAACCTACAACCTCAGGTGGATCGAGGAGTTCCTTATCCTGGAGGATATAGACGGTTACACTCAGGTGAGGCAGGCCGTGAACTGGGTTTCTCTTGCGAGAGGCGAACACCTCTACACCCGGTGGCCTTTCAAGCAGCTAATCGAGAGGCGGTGTCTCGACATACTCCAGCCGGACATAGACTGGGTCGGAGGCTTAACTGAATGCCTGAGGATATGTGCGATGGTTGAGACCGCCGGTTTAACGGTGACCCTGCATGGAGGGGGAAACGACCCTTACGGGCTGCACTTAACCTATGCCATGCCCAACACACCTTGGATAGAGTATGCGATATTCTCGCCGCCGGGGGTTCCCTTAGAGGAGTCCTGTAGGGTTCCACTTGCGCCTATGCCTAAGGACGGTTACATGAAGCCTACAGACGAGCCGGGTTTCGGCTTGAAGGTGGAGGAGGACTGGCTGGAGCCACTGTAGCTTAGTCTGACCATACGCCTGCTATATCCGCTCCGCAGTAGGGGCATCTTGAATCCTCGATTTTGTTGAGGAGGACTTGATATCCGTAACGCTGGATGAGTAGCTCTCCGCATTCATGGCAGTAGGTGCTCTCTCCTTCCCCCGGCACGTTACCCTGATACACGTACTTTAACCCTGCCTCTAGGCCTATCTCCCTAGCCTTCCGTAGGGTTTCTAGCGGCGTCGGCGGCAGGTCTATGAGCTTGTATGCCGGGTAGAACCTCGAGACGTGCCATGGTATATCCTCTCCGACTCCGCTTATGAACTCGGCTATCCCCCTTAAGACCTCCTCTGAGTCGTTTAGGGTCGGTATTACTAGGGTTGTAACCTCAACCCATATCCCGAGCTCCCTATGAAGCTTTATGGATTCCAGGACGGGTTCAAGCCTTGCCCCACAGACCTTACGGTAGAACTCTTCGCTGAAGCCCTTAAGGTCTATGTTAGCCGCGTCCAGATATGGCGCTAGCTCCCTTAAGGCTTCCTCGGTTATGTATCCGTTCGTGACGAAGACGTTTTTAATGCCCTCCTTGCTGGCGAGCTTAGCCGTCTCGTAGGCGTACTCGAAGAATACGGTGGGCTCCGTATAAGTGTAGGCGATGCTCCTACAGCCATAACGCTTAGCCTTCTCCACAATCTCCTCAGGCAACAGGCTTTCTCCGATTATACTACCATGTTCGCGGGGCATCTGCGAAATATCATAGTTCTGGCAGTTTAGACACCTGAAGTTGCACCCGACGGTCGCTATCGAGAATATCTTCGACCCCGGATAGAAGTGGAATAGAGGCTTCTTCTCTATAGGGTCTACCGCCTGAGCCACAGCCCTACCATAAACAAGCGAGTACAGGGTTCCCTCCCTATTCTCGCGTACACCACAGACCCCCCTCTTAGAATCAGGTATCCTACACCTGTGACTGCACAGATTACATTTAACCAGATTCCCCTCAACCTTCTCGTAGAACATAGCCTCCCTCATCTAAACCACGCTTCAGAGAAGAATATCTTATAAAATATATTAGACCGTAAAGACAGATAAACATACCTTCCTTAAGTGTAATGAAAGTAATG
Organism: uncultured Candidatus Bathyarchaeia archaeon; assembly: GCA_964627655.1. GTDB lineage: Archaea > Thermoproteota > Bathyarchaeia > Bathyarchaeales > B24-2 > B24-2. The sequence continues at coordinate 1,145 of CAZVJZ010000082.1, read as the reverse complement.
ATCGCAGATTTCTCTAGTTAACCATCCCATCGAAGTTTTCTCCCCATCACAAGTAGCGATTTCCCTTTTTATGTATAGCGTATGCGATGGCATATCCTATAGCTGACCAGTTAATGGTCTGAAAGGCCAACGGAAGCGTTATACCGATCCTCGTTAGTGTAGGGTTTATCCAGTATAGAATACATAGGAATGTGTCAACCGACAAGATGAATGATAGATGAATTAGTTTATCGTTACCTATATACCAGTATGCGAGGAAGAGAAAAGCCCAAAGGAAATAGTGGGGATAAAGATTTTTATTGAGCATAATAAATAATGCTAAGAAGAGTGTTATACTCTCAAAAGAACAGCTTTCGAACACATTAAACTTGTAGACTATTAATAAAAATAAGAGGATGAGTACCGTACCCTGAATAACGAAAGGTAAGTTCTTTGATCTTATCTGAAGAACGTTAAAAATCGAGAGAGAGTCAGGCATTTTTCCGCTATTGTATAAGTATCCGCGTATAGTAGCTTCGTAATCGATAAAAAAGAAGGGTGAGGAAATAATTATGCAGATAATGCTTATTATGCTGACGTACGAAAAAATAGTTTTCCATTCTTTTTTAACGGCCCTATGAACTAAAATTGGGAAGACCGGCAGTATCGAAAACGGTTTATACATGGTTCCTAATCCAAATAGTGTAGCGGCCAGCAGGTTTTTCCCCTTATCTGAGTAATGAATACCGGCTAATGCTAGAGCCATAGATACCGAATCGAAAAGTCCATACCAGTTCGACGTCAACGTGGTGAGCGGAAATGCTAGAT
>CAZVJZ010000082.1:0-328 GCA_964627655.1 uncultured Candidatus Bathyarchaeia archaeon | reverse complement strand
TTCTTACAAATCGAATATAACAGCCATACGCATAACAGGTCTCCTATAAAAGCAGGCATCTTCGCTGCAATAACGTTATCTCCGATTATCAGCAGAAAAAATGCTTGGAAAAAAGCGTGTAACGGAGGGTAGTCGAAACGCACGTCTCTATATAGCAGCTGGCCATTTATTATTCCACGAGATGCCGTCAAATGATATAGTATATCAGTACCATGGTAGCCGTGTGCTGTAACAGCCATACGAAGCAAAAATAACGATAATACGGTAGTTAAGAAAACGTTTCGTGAAACCCAAAACTTTGAGACTAAATTTACTGTAACACTCTTCA
>CAZVJZ010000081.1:5462-5758 GCA_964627655.1 uncultured Candidatus Bathyarchaeia archaeon | reverse complement strand
ATCTTGTATGCTGTAGGCGCAGTCTCCTCGCTGACGATTAAGACCTCGATCTCCTCGTCGTTTATGGTGGGTCCGTAGGGGTCGTTAAGTGGGATTATCTCAGCCCTCTCTAGCAAACCGTTCTCCTTTAAGAATGTTTTAAGGTTCTTCAACCTAACTTCATACGGGTCTACTATGTGGGGTTTACCTAGCTTTTTTACGAATTCGTCTGTGCATAATCCGACTATAACTTTTTCACCGACTTCGAAGGCTTTCTTCAGGATACTTCTATGACCTTTATGAAACTCGTCGAACGT
>CAZVJZ010000081.1:0-5452 GCA_964627655.1 uncultured Candidatus Bathyarchaeia archaeon | reverse complement strand
CGCCGACAGCGGCCACCTTAAATTTTCCATTCATTCTTTCAGTTTTCCTTGAAGGCTTTAGACTCACAAATAAATGAGAATCGTAATATATTTGTTACTGAGTCTCCTCCGTAGATGGGTTATATATGAGAACGTCGAAGATGAGGTTTACACGCTTCGTTGCTCCAAGCATTCTATTCATACCTTTCGTTCAGTCCCTTATCACCTGCCCATTTCCGATTCCTTGGGTTTTATGTGAAGAGTGTACGGTTTTCTCTTGTCTCATGAATCCGAAAACTACCCCGATAAGGAGACTTCTACTGATAAATTTTCCAGTTAGTGGTTTACTCGTAGGTAGAAGCTTCTGCTCTTGGGTCTGCCCATACGGTGCGGTTCAAGAATCCTCCTCTATCTTAGGTCTAGGGATGAACTTTAAACCTAGTAGAAGGTTAGTTAACGCTGTTAGAATAATACTCCTTTTCTTGGCTTTCTCAGCCTCGTTCACCCTATATCAATCGATTACGAAGGAAACTCTCCTCCCCCCGCTCCTCGCAGACTTGGTGTCTGTGGTGGGTATAGGTCTGTTGACCGTTATCCCCACAGGTTTCCCGGGGATCGTTCAACTCAGACTGCTTCTGTTTACGGCCCTCTCGGCAGCGACGTTTATCGTTAGGAGGAGTTGGTGTAGGGTATGCCCGCTTGGAAGCATAGTATCCCTGTTTAACAAGTTTTCCCTCTACAGGTTGAGTTTGAATAAGACTAAATGTGATGGATGCGGTTTATGTTCAGATGTCTGTCAGATGGGTTTAGACCCTGAGAAAGGCGGTTTAGACAGTATAGACTGTATAAAATGTCTTGACTGCGTTGAGAGATGTGGCAGGTCTGCTATAACGTTGAGTCTCAGAAACAGATTAAAGGGTTATAGAGTATAGAGTTAATGTTTGGGGATTAGGTTGGAAAACAAAAGAACCTTCTTAAAGTTCCTACTTCTTACGGCAGCCTCTTGGCTGATCTCGATTATTATCTTAGCCTCCAGTAAACTGAAAGCCATTTTCCCCTTAGAATTTGAGTCTAAACTCGAAGGTGAACAAGCCTTGAGGGAGAAGGTTTACTTGCCTGCGCCTAGACTTAAAAGCGACGTCAGCGTCGAGGAAGCGATCTCTCGGAGAAGGTCTATACGACGTTACTCAGAAAAACCGCTTAGGCTCAGGGAGCTATCTAACCTCCTGTGGGCGGCTCAAGGAATCACGGATCCCATAACCAAGTTTAGGGCTTCACCTTCAGCGGGAGCCACTTACCCGCTTGAGGTTTATCTCGTGGTTAAGAAGGGAGGAGTCGAAGAGCTCAAGGAGGGCATTTACCACTACAACCCTCACGCTCACACTCTCGAAAGAACCTCTAGCATAGACGTCTCAGAAGAGCTTTACCATGCTGCGGTGGCTCAACCATGGGTTAGAGTGGCTCCTGTAAACTTGATTGTAGTATGCGAATATGATCGGACGACCTTAAGGTATGGAGAGAGAGGCGTGAGGTATGTTCATATGGAGGCTGGCCACGCTGCAGAGAACCTCTATCTACAAGCCGTTAGCTTAGGTTTAGGAATGGTCGTGGTGGGAGCGTTCATCGACGAGCGTGTTCAAGAACTGTTAGGTTTACCGGAAAATCTTAAACCTCTCTACATAATTCCTATTGGGAGGTTAAAATAAACTTAAATTAACTTCCAGCATAGTCCTTAAATCGACCTACGACAGTAAAGTTTAAGGATGAATTAGCAGATTTGAAATGATGATTCAGGTGGAGACCCTTGAATCAAGGTAGAGTAGAGCTCGAGAAAGCCAAGCAATTGATCAAGATGAGGGGCTATAAACTCCTCGAGGAAGAGAAGCTAGACCATATAGTACAATATCTGGTGAAAGACCCGGCTAACGACGAGAGGGTTCTGATCTGGTGTATGCTGTCGAAAGAGACGATAGGTGTTCATAACATAGAGTCTTTAGAGAAATCTATGGAACTAAAAAATGCGAAGAGGGGGATAATCATAGCCCAGAGCGTGTATACCCATGCAGCAGGAGTTGGATCCAAGGAAAAAAACATAGAGCTAATATCGAGAGATTTTCCTTCCTTTTACCTGTTTGACCATATACTTGTGCCTAAACACGAGATACTAAAAGAGAAGGATAAGGAGGATCTCCTCAAGAAATATAAGATTAAGCCATATCAGCTACCGAAGATAAAGTCCTCTGACCCGGCCGCGAGGGCTATAGGAGCCCGTCCAGGCGACGTAATCAAGATCACGAGGGATAGCCCAACGGCCGGAAGATACGTTTCCTACCGGTACGTCATCGAGGGTTAGGTTGAAATTATAGGTGTCTGTAGAAGATAAACTCCACCGCTAAAAAGTTTGAAAATAGATATCTTTGATAGAATTATGTTTAAAAGTGCGGATCCATATTATATGGCTAGGCTTTAGAGGTCCTACACATCGATGTTGATTCGAGAGATAATCCTAGAGAACTTCATGTCCTATGAGTATGCTAGGATACCCCTTAAACCAGGCCTAAACATAATATGCGGACCCAACGGAGCAGGCAAATCCTCCATCCTTCTAGGGATATCTGTCGCCCTAGGCCAGTCTTACACCGAACGCTCTAGGAAGCTAAGCGATCTAATACGTAGAGGGAAAGATCAAGGACGCTGCACCCTAATCCTAGACAATAGGAAAAGAAACGGAAAGCGCCCCGTGCCGAGGATAAACAAAGACGACATCATACTATCCCGTTACTTACGTGTGGACGGCAAATATTGGTTCGAGATAGAGGGTAAAGCGGCCTCAAAATCCGAGGTTAACAGGCTTCTCTCGAAGTTCGGTGTAGACCCAGAGAACATGCTGATAATAATGCATCAAAACATGGTAGAGGAGTTCATCGTGCTCTCTCCTCAAGAGAAGCTTAGGCTACTAGAGGCAGCCATCGGCTTGGAACCTTACCGCCAGAACGTGATGAACGCAGAGAAGAAGTTGAGTAGAATACTCAGCGAGAGGGAATCTATCAACCGCCTTATGGAATCTGCTAGACACACGCTAAACTATTGGAGGGAACAATACGACCGCTACCAAAGGAAGAAGCAGCTCAGGATGAAGAGAATCTTCCTAGAAAGAGAACTCTTATGGTCTAGGGTGAATAAACTCGAGAAAGAAAGGTCGAAACTGAACGATGAGATGGAATCTCTGAAAGGCGAGATAGCCGCCATGGAGGAGAAGATGGAATCAGGATCTAGGAGAATCCAAGAATTAAACAAGTCTCGTTTGGAGACAAGCCATAAGAAACGAGACCTGCTCAAGAAAATGTTAGAGCTGGAGCGGGAGAGAGCGAGGAGAGAGGTAGAGGTAAACCTGGCGGCCAAAGAGATCAAGGAAATCGATGCATTAAACGATAAGCTGAAGGCTGCACTCTCGAATTATTCCCGTTCGATCGCCTCAGTCGAAGAGGCCCTAAAGGCGTACGATGTAGAGACGTTTGAAATCTTCCGGAGTTCCCAACAAACGATCGGCGAATTGATCAAGGACATACAAGAATCCTTCACCCATAAACTCAAGCTATTAAAGGATGAAACCTTAAAACTTAAAGGCGAAATAGAAGAGCTGACCGATAGGCTCTTGAGGTTAAGCCGAGAAGTAGAGAGTCTAGAAGACCTAGGCGAAAAACTAAACGAGGAGCTCACAAAACATAAAGTAGACTATGCAATCCTGAGTTACCAGAAAGAAGACCTGGAGAGAAAGGTCGAGGCGCTGCACCGGCAGATAAAAGACCTAGAAGATAACCTCTCTAAAGCTACCCTAGAAGCCGAACGTCTCGGACCACGCCTCGTCACCTTCCGTAACGAAGATGAAATAATGAACGAGATCAAGTTCACAGACGGACACTTATTAGCCCTATCAGACGTCTCTGAAGACATCGAGAGAATGTACGAATCATATTCCAAGCTCTATATGGAACTCGAAAAGAAGGCTAAAGAGGTGGAAGAGAACAGGAAGAAAGCCCTAGAAGAAGTTAAGTCGAGGATGGAAGATTGGAAAAAAGTTATTCAGGGAGTCATAGACAAGGTGAACCTGCGATACCAGAGCGTCCTAGCTAAAGCGAATGCCAGCGGAGAGATAAAACTCATCAACGACGACGACATCGAGCGTGCAGGACTAGTCCTCTACGTCGGCTTCAGGGGCACGGAGCCCGTACCCCTAAACGTCTACACTCAGAGCGGAGGGGAGAGAAGCACGGCTACTATGGCCTTCCTCATAGCTCTACAGGAGCATATAAGATCCCCCTTCCGAGCGGTCGACGAATACGACGTTCACATGGACCCTAAGAACAGGGAGATCATATCCGAGCTACTTCTATCGGTGATCGAGAGTTCGAATGTGCAGTACCTGGTTATAACGCCCAGCCAGTTAAACTTTGATTTAAAGAACGTTCATATCATAACCATACAGAACATAGCCGGCTCGTCGATAGTTGCCGAGATGGTCTAGACTTTGAGTAAAAGAGTTGCTGATAAAGTTAAAAAAGAAAGACTTCAACGTATCATAGAGACGTGTAGATTGATCGTTGAGAGAGGGCTGGATCCATTCTCGATCGACGTCGAGGACTTCTTAGAGGTATTAAAAGAGCATCACCCTAGCTTGGAGAGCGTAGAGGATATAATACTCGATTCTGAAGCCCTAAGTCAGGTAGCTTCCGTCATCAACCTTCAGAGTGAATGGATCAAGAGGCGCTCCACATCTCTATACACGGATCCATTCCTGATTCAAGAGAAGCTTAAAGCCCTAAGCGTAGAGAAGTTGGCCGCACTTTTCTTGAAGGTGTGGCACCCCATAGTCGAGCTCGAACAGATCACGACTAAAAGCCTAGCGGTCTCAGCCAAGTATTGGCGAGACCTCCTTCCGCTGGAGATAAGATGGTCTAAAACCGGTTACCGTCAATTACCTTTAGGCTCCTCTACATATGAAGACTTGGTTAAGCGGAGGATAATCTCAGAGAAGACCTTCTCTGAGGAGCTTGAAGACTTGTGGCGAGACCTCCTCGACCGAGTGAAGGATAAAGGTAAAATCTTATACCAAGAGTTCGTCTATGTTGAAAGTTATCCGGAGACGTTAAGGAGGGCCTACTTAACAAGCTTCTTAGTGACATATGGATACGCTAAGCTTGAAGTTTACCCGATCGAAGAAGAAGTATACGTCGTTCCCCTTAAGGTTCCCACTCCCCCCTCAGATAAGGAGAACGTTATGTCCTATCCCATCCCGATAAGCTATGAGGACTGGTTGAAATGGCGAAAAAATCGTTAAGGATGAAAAGGAAAGATAGACATAGGTTAAGAGTGAAAAAGGCCGCTCACCTACTCTTCTTTAAGCATCATAAAAAGCCCGGTGTGTGGGGTTGGGAGCTTAAGAAGGCTGTGGGAAGCGATTACCTGAAGGTTC
>CAZVJZ010000080.1:342-5798 GCA_964627655.1 uncultured Candidatus Bathyarchaeia archaeon | reverse complement strand
ACATTCGACGGTTAAAGGAGGAGTATGGGATGACTCTCTTCATGACGACACATTATCTCGAGGAAGCAGACGCCCTCTGCGACCGCATAGCCATAATCGACCACGGCAAGATCATAGTAACGGGTACGCCAAGCAAGCTAAAGGATAGCTTAGGCGGAGACATAATAACCATAAGCATCAAGGAAAATGCAGACGTAACAGCTATCATTCTTGGTGTCGAGAACGTCAAAGAAGTCAAAAAACAAAATGGTTTGTATAGAATCAAGGCTGAATATGGCGAGGTAGCCGCCCCTCTCATAATCGAGGCGTTAAGAAAGAAAGGCTACACGGTCACCAAGCTTTCGCTCACAGAACCAACTTTGAATGAGGTTTACCTTGAATACACGGGTAGGGCTATGCGAGACATAGAGGAGTCTAGGGAGTCTATTCTCTCACAGAGAATAACCTTGTGGAGGGCGAGAAGAAGATGAGTGAAGCAAACGAGTGTCGTCCAAGTTTCCTTCGAGGCCTGTGGGCTTTGACGAACAGAGAGCTCAAAAAATGGTTGAAAGACCCGGTTATGCTCGTAATGTTTGTGCTTCAACCACTGCTATGGATGGGGCTTTTAGGTAAATCGATGAATATAGGCGCGCTGTTCTCATTCAACAGTTTAGGCGATATGCAAATGCCAGACATCCATATACCGGGAAGCCTTCTGAATCCGCCTCTCAGCGGCGAAATAACAATTCCCGGAGCAGTAGTTTCACGGCAGCTTCAACAGATATTCTCGAATGTAGGTGCGAACGTTATGAGAAACGCGTTCGGCGTAACAGACTACTTTAGCTACATGGCTATCGGAATGGTTTCGATGATCGTTGTAACTACCACAATGTTCAGCGGTATGTCGATAGTTTGGGATAGGCGCCTAGGCTTCCTAAATAAAGTGCTGAGCACTCCTGTACCACGTGCAGCCATAATATTCTCAAAGGTCTTGAACGCAGCAATGAGGGCTATGTTCCAAGCCACTATAATCTTGGTGTTAGCGTATATACTTGGGCTGCAGTTAAGTTCAACCTTCACGTTGCTTAATCTGCTTGGAGTCTACGCTGCAATATTCCTTCTCGGCGTTGGGCTTTCGTCGATATTTCTTGCGTTCTCTCTAAGGTCGACTAGGATGGAGAGGCCTATGCAGTTTGTAAGCTTGGTTACTATACCACTAATGTTCGCAAGCAACACCTTCTTTCCGGTTTCGCTAATGCCCGACTGGATGAGAGTCATAGCACAGGTGAATCCACTTACCTACATGACGGATGCTGTTAGACAGTTAACTATACTGCCGCTTAACGTTTCGATGCTGGCGATAGACTTCACTTACCTTGGCATATTTGCTGCTGTTCTAGCAACAATAGGTATAGTCCTCTCGTGGAGATATCTGAGTTTATAAAAGAGTGATGGATGGAAATTGGATAGGTAGCAGGATCGACTCAGCATCTCTTTAAGCGGCTTTATGTGTCTCCCAAAAAGGAAACCTGCGCCCGATTTGACTGGCAATAACGCTTAACGTAGTAGACCGTTTAACCTCTCTCGACTCTTTATAGTTTGTCTGAGCGAACCATAATACTTTCAAGGTCAGAAAAAGGAGGTTGCTTCATAGATTGGGGAGACGCGTGAAGTCCGTTTCGAAGCTCTAGACCAGACTATATCACCAGAAAGTTATACATAGAAACGATATCACATTATAAAATTCAACCTAGGTCTTCCAGTCTATGTTTAGGTCTTCTTGTTTAAGCACACAAACTCTGATTATGCTAGCTATCACTATCGTCAGCCATAATGTAGAGTATATAAGATAGAAAAGCGTGAACTCTAGTGGATTGAACGTATACTTGATTCTCTGTGCGAGTAGATAATATACGCATGAATATGCCCCTAGACTACCGACCGATAGGAAGAGGTTTCTAATCAAAAATAGCGTTGTGGAGGTGAAAGCTATAGGCGGCAGTAACAGGCTGAAATGTGCTGAGAGAAGTAGGAGAGGGATGTACAGTGCTTTGATGTAGAGTTCGTCTGGAATGATCAGGCTCGTAAGTAAGAGCGGTAGGGAAGGAAAAACCAGCAGTAATGAAGGAAGAAGGATCGTAGGGTACTCGCGGACAGCTCTAACTAGAACCTTAAAGTTATCTTTAAGCCAGAGAGCTATCCCGATCCCCCAGCGTCTTCTCTGTTTGAACCATTCACTCCAAGAGGAGGGAGCCTTAACTTGAACCTCGATCTCCTTCAAGTACTTAAACCTCAATCCTTTCAAGAATGCTCTTATACCCGTATCTAGGTCTTCAGAGACTACTCTAGAGAAACCTCCTAAAGTTTCGAAAGCGCTTCTCTTAATGGCGAACGCTGCTCCGTTTAGCCCTATACACTTCTTTAACGTTTTGGAGAGAATCCAGCTTGCGACGTTAAACCCAAGATAGTCGTAGCTGACGAGTCTCGCTTTAAGAGACTCTCTTATAACCTCTTTTTTAATATCTACTAAATCGGCTTCCTCCAACTCTTCGACGATGACTTCTAAAAACTTCTCGGAGTTTGGGTCGATCCGTAGGTCGCTGTCGAGAAACAATAGAACTTCGCCAGACGACTTTTTCACAGCCTCGTTCAAGGCGTTAACTTTTCCTTTCCTCTTTCCGTTCAATATGAAATCGACCTTCCCCTTGAAGGATTCAGTTAGCCGTAAGCTCTCTCGAGTAGGCTCATCTATGATCACGAATATCTCTTTATCTTCATAAGGGTCTTCGAGGATACGTTTTATCAAGCTTTCAAGCAGTTCAGACTCCCTGTAAACCGGAATAAATACGCTTATCTTACCGGGCATTTCAAGCCCTCTCGAAGACCCTGAAACCTCAATTTAAAACACTACATAGAAATTAAATAGAGGCTTAAACTTTTAAATTTTTAACGATCTTCCATAAATCACCGCTTGATAATAGAGAAGTTAGAGAACTTCAAAGAGCTTCTAGGTGGGTTGGTAGCCCCCTGAAACCTCTTTGAGTGTGAGCATATCTCAGATAAAACTTCCTCTTCTTATATGAAGGTTAGAAGGGAGAGGTCAGGCATAAACCTGACCTCAAGGGAACCTTATCGCTGTTGCTGGGCCGCCTCTTTCAAAATTTTCGGGATGCGTGGAATAAGATAAACATTTCGATGTACAATCGACCACATAGTAGCCTGCCCTTTTGCAATACTTTAGAGCATCCTGTTGGAAGACTTCTAGATCACAGGCGATAACATTCTTAAGTGATAAAAACCATTCCTAGCTGACTTAAGAATGGAATGAACTTCACGAATCATAAGAAGCACATTCATGTTCACCGTTTACAAGAGTTTAAAAAGAAGTTTTTGTCTCCATAATTCTTACTTTTCCCGTTCTACTCCTATCTGAGACCATTCAAGGATGGCTTAACTTTAGCGTGAAGGTAACCTTTCCAAAGAGAAGTCTTATTTGCGCTGTCTCTCGCCGTTTACAGTTATGGTGGATGGCCTTTCGTATGCGTCAGCCTGGAATGATGACCCTAATAGGCACCGCTATCTCGGTGTCCTTCTTTTACTCTGCTGGAACGATATTCGTGATAAGCGGAAAAGACTTCTTCTGGGAGCTAGCAACCCTTGTCGATATAATGCTCCTTGGACACTGGATAGAAGCTAAAAACGTTCTCGGTGCTTCTAGGGCTCTCGAGGAACTTGTCAAGATAATGCCTACGATGGCGCATTTAATCAGGAGCGGAGAGGTCGTGGACGTCCCGGTTTCGAGTTTAAGAGTCGGTGACGTGGTTCTCGTTCGTCCAGGCGAGAAGATACCTTCAGACGGCTTCGTAGTAGAAGGTGAATCCTTCGTTAATGAAGCCCTCTTTACCGGTGAGTCTAGACCGGTGCATAAAGGGATTGAAGATAAGGTTGTAGGTGGAGCTATAAACGGGGAGGTCTTCCTAAAGGTTAAGATAGAGAGGACAGGTGAAGAAACTTACCTGGCGCAGGTGATAAAGCTAGTGGAGCAGGCTCAGGAAAGTAGGTCTAGAACCCAGAACTTGGCGAACAGGGCTTCAGCCCTCCTGTTCTACGTAGCCTTAACGGTGGGGGTAATAACCTACCTGGTATGGATGTTTTCAGGAGACCTAGCTTTCGCTCTTGAAAGGTCTGTCACGGTCTTGGTTATAGCGTGTCCTCACGCTCTCGGTCTGGCGATACCGTTGGTCGTTGCGATCTCCACTTCTCTCACGGCGAAGAGCGGGATACTCATCAGGAATAGAAGAGCCTTCGAGATGGTGAGGAACGTGAACGCCGTAGTCTTCGATAAAACCGGCACCCTAACGATGGGTAAATTCGGGTCAGCGACATAATATCCTTTATAGACGAAGAGGATCTGTTAAAGTTCACTTCGATCATCGAATTTAATTCAGAGCATATAATAGCGACAGCCATAGTGGAGTATGCGAAAGATAGAGGCGTGGAGACACCGCAGGCAGAAGAGTTTAAAGCCCTGCCGGGTAGAGGCGCATACGGAAAGATTGATGGCCGAGAGGTCTACGTTGGGAGTCCAAACCTCCTAAAAGAGTTTGGGATAACGGTCGAAGACCCGAGGATAAAGCGTCTTCAAGAGCAAGGTAAAACTGTAGTTTTCACAGTGGTCGATAAAAACCTAGCCGGAGTTTTCGCGCTTTCCGATAAGGTCAGAGAAGAGTCGCGTGAAGCGGTTAAACGGCTGAAAGAGTTGGGAATAAAGGTTTACATGCTCACAGGAGACGCCGAGCAGGTAGCCAAATGGGTGGCCGAAGAACTCGATATAGACGACTATTTTGCGCAGGTTCTACCTGAAGAGAAAGCCGAGAAGATCAAAGTTTTGAAGGAGAGAGGCTTTAAGGTGGCTATGGTCGGCGACGGAATAAACGACGCTCCGACACTCGTCACGGCAGACGTCGGTATAGCCATAGGGGCAGGAACAGACGTGGCTATCGAGAGCGCAGACATAATACTCGTCAGAAACGATCCAAGAGACGTCGTGAAGGTCGTAGACCTCTCACGTAAGACATACACTAAGATGGTTCAGAACCTCTGGTGGGCAGGAGGATACAACGTCTTCGCTATACCCCTTGCTGCAAGCGTACTCTACAACTACGGGATAGTCGTAAGCCCGGCGATAGGAGCCCTACTGATGTCCCTCAGCACGGTTATAGTCGCCCTAAACAGCCAGACCTTAAGAAAATACGAGCCTAAAGAAACAGAATTCATGGAGAAAGCGATTCCTGTCGAGGTTAAGGAGAAGCTCAGTATCAAGCCATCCGAATTATTACGGAAAGCCCTCGAAAGGCTGCTAAGAGAGATCAAGATTCTGAACCTAGGAGAGTGGCGCCGGGTGTGGGATTTGAGCCCACGCTTCATTATTTAATTTTTGTTCCTTGTCTTCCATATTTATCAATTCGTGTCAGAAG
>CAZVJZ010000080.1:0-332 GCA_964627655.1 uncultured Candidatus Bathyarchaeia archaeon | reverse complement strand
AAGTACTAAAAATTTGTTATAAAAAGCGAAATAATTCACAAATCTTTGAGAGATTTAATCGAGCATTATGCTTACCTTTTACATTTCTTTTATCTAACTTTTGTATGCAAAGGTTTTCACAGTCCACGACGATCAAAAGTACTATACCGGTAAATATATGTTGGCAAAAGGCTTTTTATAATTGGAAGGAAGAATGTGTAAAGTTGTTATAAAAATTCAAAGTTGTGGATGCAAGGATTTCGAGGAGCTTAGAGTCGCTTTTGGAGATATGAATAATTGTCAATTAAAATGTCCTTTTTGTTTTACTAGGGAACAGAAGCCTGCTAATGATC
>CAZVJZ010000079.1:0-5883 GCA_964627655.1 uncultured Candidatus Bathyarchaeia archaeon | reverse complement strand
CGATCAATGTTATAATACGTTTCTGATATGTGGAGATTCACCATGCAGTATTATTTACATTTCATTTTTCACAAATTCATGTTTAATAATGCGTGTGTGGTGTGCAAAGTTTGATCAGAAACGTATACTTTGAAAGTTATGGTTGCCCTAGTAATAGAAGCGATCTAGAGATAATGTTAGGTCGGTTGAGGGATGCAGGTTTTAAATTAACCGGTGATATAGATTCAGCCGACGTATTCCTCGTCAACACCTGTGCAGTGAAGAAGCCGACGGAGGATAGAATGCTTAACCGGTTGAGGTATCTCAAGTCTCTCGGTAAACCGATCATAGTGGCTGGATGTTTACCTAAAATCGACCTTCAAGCCGTTAGGAGGGTTTTAGACGGAGGGTTCGTCGCTTTAGACCCACAATCCGTGGATAAAGTGGTGTATGCTGTGAAGAACGCTCAGATAGGCCGTGAGGTCTTGATCTTTTCGGAGGAGCCGCCGGTGAAGCCTGACCTAAATAAGTTTAGGTTGAATCCTATCGTCGAAGTCGTCCAAGTTGCCGAGGGGTGTATGGGGGCCTGCACATACTGCTGTGTCAGGTTTGCTCGTGGAAGGTTACGCTCTTACCCTTTAGAATCCATCTTAGGTAGGATCGACAAGGCCGTTAGAGAAGGGGTGAAGGAGGTTTGGCTGACAGGGCAGGATTTGGGAGCGTATGGATTAGACTTAGGGATAAGCCTCATCGACCTGCTGGAAGGTATAAAGGAGATAGAAGGTGACTTCTTCGTTAGGTTGGGTATGATAAACCCTATCTGGTTTAGAAGGATCCTCGGCAAGTTAGAGAAATCTGTTAAGGATGATGAGAGAATCTTCAGGTTTCTTCACATCCCTGTTCAGAGCGGAGATAACAGGGTACTTAAAGACATGAACAGAGGGTACACGGCCGAAGAGTTCAGGTCCGTCGCTACTCATCTCAGGAAGGGTATACCCAAACTCTCTATATCGACGGATGTGATATGTGGATTCCCCTCAGAGACGGACGAGGCGTTCAAGAGAACCCTAAAACTTATAGAAGACGTGAAACCAGATTTTCTTAACGTTTCCAAATTCTTCCCTAGACCCGGCACACCCTTATGGAGAAAGGAGACTCTGCCTCCCGAAATCGTTAAGAGGAGAAGTAAAGCGCTGACCGAACTGCATAGGAGATTAAGCTACGAACTGAACAAGAGTTGGGTCGGATGGAAAGGGAAGATTCTGATAGACGAGAAGGGTAGAGGGAAGTCCTGGATCGGAAGGAACTTCGCTTATAAACCGATAGTCGTCGAGAGCGATGGTGAACTGCTGGGTGAAACCCTTAGAGTGAAAGTCGTGGAAGCTTGCTCGACCCATCTTAAAGCCCGGATCGTCGGTTAACCTCCGCTTACAGGAGGTATCACGGCCACTACATCACCGTCTTTAAGGTTTATCTGTTCGACTTCAGAGTCCTTAACAGGCTCCTCGTTAATGAAGAAGCGAAGGTAGCGCCTAAACCTCCCGTCCTCATCGAAGACGTAGCTATGAAACCTCTTTCCATATCTTCCCGAGAGCTTGATCATCAGGTCTTTCAAGGTTAACATTTGACCGAACGTTAGGTCGAGTCTACTCCTGCCGACGACCTCCTTCAACGCCGCGAAGAAAAGGACGGTAACCCTCAACCCTTCGTTCACCTGTCAAGATCAACAATCGACGAGAGCACTCTTATTCTTTTTGTACATCCTCCAACTTAGCGTTAACGTCCTAGGATGCGAAGCGCGGACTTCGTCCACCCTACCTACCGAAGTGTTGTGGGGGGCCTCGAATATGAGGCTAGGGTTTCCGTATGCTTCGTCAGACACCCTCTTAAACGTCTCTATTAGGCGGTCTAACTCCTCCTTCTCGAAGGATTCGGTCGGCTCCACCATTAAAGCCTCGTCCACTATCAGCGGGAAATAGATGGTCGGAGGATGCAGACCAAAGTCAAGCAGCCTCTTCGAGAAGTCTAAAGCTCTAACCCCTGTCTCGTCGCGGAGACGCTTCAAACTTAAGACGCATTCATGCTTTCTCGGGACGTTACCGTCGAACGGAAGCTGAAAACCTCTGATCTCTTTAAGCTTCTTAGCCAGATAGTTCGCATTTAAGACTGAAGTCTCCGCAATCTCTTCCAATCCCTCACGTCCTAGACTCATGAGATAGACGAAGGTCTTTAGGAGGGCTGGAACGTTACCGTAGAAGCCTCCTATCCTACCGACAGAATGCGGCCTATCATAGTCGAGGCGGTATCTACCATCCTCATAGACTATCCTAGGAACAGGAAGAAACCTTTCTAGGGCCTCCACAACGCCGACAGGACCGGATCCTGGCCCTCCCCCACCATGCGGAGCCCCGAACGTTTTATGCAGATTCAGGTGTACTATGTCGAAGCCCATGTCTCCAGGTCTTACTTTACCGAGTATGGCGTTAAGGTTGGCTCCGTCGTAGTATAGGAGTCCTCCCGCGTCGTGGATTATCTCTGCTATTTCCTTTATGTTCTTCTCGAATATGCCTAGGGTGTTTGGGTTTGTAAGCATTAGACCCGCCGTATGTCTGGAGACAGCCGATTTTAAGGCTTCTATGTCTACGCATCCGGAGTCGTCGGAGGGTACGACTACGACCTTGAATCCTCCTTGGGCTGCGCTGGCAGGGTTTGTTCCATGAGCAGAGTCTGGAACTATGACCTCTGTTCTCTCTGACAGTTCGCCTTTATACTTGTGGTATGCCCGCATAAGAAGTACACCTAAAAACTCCCCGTGAGCACCTGCGAATGGAGCCAAGGAAACTTCATACATGCCTGTTATCTCGGCTAACCATCTGGAAAGCTTATACAAAGCTTCTAGGATCCCCTGAACCGTACTTTCGTCTTGATTTGGGTGGAGAAGACACACTTTCGGTGAGCCAGCGACCTCCTCGCAGACCTTCGGGTTATACTTCATCGTACAGCTTCCAAGCGGATATATGCCTAGGTCGACCGAGTAATTCATCTGTGAAAGCCTGATGTAGTGTCGGACAACCTCGACTTCAGACAGTTCTGGAAGGTCAGGTGGTCTAGATCTTCGCATGTTTTCAGGTATAGCTTCAAGCGGGTCTCCCGAGAAGAGTGAAGCGAACTTTATTCCACGCCTGCCTTTGCCGCCTAGCTCGAAGATTAAGGGTTCATTCCATCTAGCCTGCCTAAAGTCCTGCAACGACTACCCCTCCTCTAAAATCCTTCTTATAGTGTCCGCCAGTAGCTCGATGTCCTCCTTCTCATGAATCTCGGTAACGCAGTACAACGCTGTTTCACCTAGAGCTGGGAATTCTTCTGTGAGTATCTTTCCACCTTGGATTCCTCGCTTCAAGAGCTCCTGATGAAGACCCGCGATCCCGAGTTTAGGGGATTCCAGATGAACCGTAAACTCCTTGAAGTGCGGAGACTTGAAGAAGGGAGATTTAACCCCCTCGATCTTCGATAGAAGTCTCATGGCATAATGTGACCTCTCGACTATCGTCTTACCCAGCTCCTCTAACCCTTTAGGGCCGAGTAGAGCGAGGTAGACAGCCGCTGCGACGGCACATAAAGCGTTGTTCGTGCAGATGTTCGATGTGGCGCGCTCCCTCCTTATATGCTGCTCTCTAGTCTGTAGAACCATGCAGAAAGCCTTGCAGTCTCCCTTTAGCGTCTTCGTCAGGCCGATTATCCTACCGGGCATCTGCCTGACGAGGTTTCGTTCGTTTCTACATGCGAATATGCCTAGGAGTGGGCCGCCGAAGTTCATCGGGTTTCCGAGTGGCTGGCCTTCACCTACCACTATGTCCGCCCCGTATTCTCCCGGAGGCTTTAAGACTCCTAATGAGGTTGGGTCTACACCTACGATCAGCAACGCATCTTTGCTGTGGGTTGACTGGGAGATCTCGTCGACTTGGGTCTCGACGAATCCTAGATAGGAGGGGTTTTCTATGTAGACGGCCGCCGTCTCACTGGTTAATTTATTCTCTAGGTCGTCGATGTCCAGCTGCCCTGTAATCGGGTCGTAGCCGACTTTCCTTATCGATATGTCTAAGGGTTCAGAATAAGTTTTCATCACCTCAAGTCTCTGTGGACTCATCGTTTCGGGAACGAGGACCTCGCTTCTCCTAGTGTATCTCACAGCCATCCTAACGGCTTCTCCGGCAGCGGTCGACCAATCGTACATCGAGGAGTTAGCTACCTCCATACCAGTCAACTCGCAGATCATGCTTTGATATTCGAAGAGCGCTTGAAGTATACCTTGAGAAACTTCAGGTTGATAGGGAGTGTAGGAGGTCAGGAACTCCGTTCTCTGAACGACATACTTCACGGCTGCTGGCACATAGTGAGGCCAGCAGCCTCCTCCCAAGAATGTTAACATCTCATCACAGGATCTATTCTTCGAGAGGATACTTAGGACTCTTCTCTTAACTTGAGCTTCCGATAGAGCTTCAGGTAAGTTCAGCTTCCTCTCTAAGCGGACTTCTTGAGGTATGTCAGCGTAGAGGTCTTCGACGCTTTCGATTCCAAGCTCCTCTAGAAGCGCTCTTCGTGCAGCTTCTGCGGAGTTCGGAATATAGGGATGCGGACTACGCCTCATAGGTCACCGCCGTCTAAGTAACACACTACCTTTAGTTGTTCTTAAAGTTATGCCAAACCTCCTGAAGTCCTAAAACCTCTTTAAATATCGAAGTTATCCTAGAGCCTCCAACCTCCGCAAGGTCGATCCTTGAACTTTCAACTCATCATTTTGTTTCCTCTACCTTCAGTCTAGGTTTATATAGTTCTGTGGGATGACTGAAAGAGTTTTTAGATTTTTTGTTTGCGTGTGAAAGTTTTTTAGTTCTGGCTTGGTTTTTCTGAGGGATCTCTCAGCTGCGGGTCAAAGGTTTATATAGGGCCGTTGTGAAGAATCTTTCGATTTTATGGTAGATTCTCTTTTTCTCAGCTTATCGCATTTACGGTGTTTAAAGTTTTAGCGTCGTCATAGAGAGGGGGTAGTCGAGTCTTACCGTAAACAAGATTCTTAAGGTAAATTGACGCCGAACGAACAACCTTGGGTATGCACACAGCCCGGCGCTGGCCCACGCCACTTCACCTTCCATCCGAACAGGAAGTTTGCTTATGTGATAAACGAGCTAGACTCGACCGTGATCGCGTTCTCGTATGACCGGGAAAGCGGTAGACTCGAAACCCTACAGACGATTTCCACTCTCCCCGAAGGATACGAAGGAACAAACTACCCGGCAGACATACATTGCTCTCCCTCAGGGGAGTTTCTCTACGGCTCGAACCGCGGACACGACAGCATAGTCATCTATAAGATAGATGAAGAAACCGGTAAACTCAGCCTTGTCGGGCATGAACCTACACGAGGTAGTTTCCCGAGGAACTTTGCCATAGACCCCACCGGAAGATACCTTCTAGCGGCCAACCAGAAAAGCGACGATCTCGTCGTGTTCAGAATAAATTCTGAGACGGGAACCCTTAAGCCCACGGGAGAAGAGACAAAGGTTCCAACACCTGCCTGCATAAAAATTTCTTTGACTACAACCCCGGATTTTATGACGAATAAGAAAGAGACCCAAGTGATGAAATAACGATAACCATAACTAAAGCGTAGAGAAGAGACAGGGAGTAGAAGAACCGCGAAAACCTAAACCCTTCATAGACGATGTTAATGGTACTTGAAAAAACAGTTTATCGGTTAAGTCTCTCGAAACTCTGATTATGGGATATTTATCTGGAGATAGACTTTTAAGTCTGGTTCTATATTGTTTTTCTGGTAATTTGATATGAGCCTGGTAATCGAAACGCGTATCGGAAAGAAGTATACGTTATATCTTCCTAAAGCAG
>CAZVJZ010000078.1:5085-5943 GCA_964627655.1 uncultured Candidatus Bathyarchaeia archaeon | reverse complement strand
GAGATGATGGTTAGTAGGTTATATAGGAAGAGGGGTCTTTTGGCGGTCTCGTTGTTGGTCTCTGTGGTGCTTGGTGCCTATGCTGCTCTTAACTATGAGTGGCATGTGACATATAGAATATATCCTCTGACATCTTCAAGGTGGGTGTTTATTCCTCCAACTAGCGGTGCGACTACGGGTAGTGCGTCGGGTATACTTGATGATGCTTTGAATGTGACGAAGGCTCCATTGAAGATCCATTTTATGATTAATGTCACTAGTATCTTAAAGAGTCAGTTAGAGGGGAGTTACTATAAGTTGACGTTGAGACTGACTGTTTCGGGGGAGACTGTGACGTTCAAGCTCGTCGAAAATGGAGTTGCAACTAAGACTGTGTATGATAAGACTGTGGATCTATCCCAAACAGGGACTTATGATGTTTCATGGAGTGTCAGTTATCGAACGAAGGCTATATCGGGATCAACATCTAATGGTCTTGGTATAGAGATCTATGCGGAGGAGCAGTGGGTCGAGACCCTGTGAGCGTAGGGACTTTAGAATGTCGGCGAGGTCTTGCCTCGATTTTTTAATACGATTTGGGATTCGATGGTCGATGTGACTAGGGATGACCCGTGTTTTTTAATTCTTTTTATAGTGTTTTGGAGGTACATAGCATTTTGGGTAGTTTTAAGAGACACGTAAGTTATGTATTACTTATTTAGTAGATATCCCTTATTAAATAGATGCAGTTTTGCGTATGACTCGTTCACGAGCCGGTGCGATTTCTTGGGTCTTTTTGGGGAAGGTTTGTTCTTTTTAGAGATTTGTTTTATCCCCCTCCCCCTCTTAGTTTTGTCATGGATGTGAGGCGAGTTAAGG
>CAZVJZ010000078.1:0-5075 GCA_964627655.1 uncultured Candidatus Bathyarchaeia archaeon | reverse complement strand
GATCTGCGGTGATTAGGGGTATGTTGAGTTCTCTTGAAAATTGGATGTAGGACGCTTC
Organism: uncultured Candidatus Bathyarchaeia archaeon; assembly: GCA_964627655.1. Taxonomy (GTDB): domain Archaea; phylum Thermoproteota; class Bathyarchaeia; order Bathyarchaeales; family B24-2; genus B24-2. Next base: position 5,017 of record CAZVJZ010000078.1, on the reverse strand, counting down.
GTAGAATGTTACTCCGAGTTTTGCGGCGAGTTCGGCTGTCTTCTGCATGTCCGGCTCTTTGAACTCTAGGGTTGGTGTGGAGAGGGCTAGCTTGAGTTTTCTGAGAGCGTCTTGGAGTTCCATAAGTTCTCTGAGGACTAGCTTGACGAGTGCGTTTCCTGTCTCGTAGGCCATGAGTGGGGGTGAGTAGATGTAGTCGAGTTGCTTAGTAGTTTTATGGCCGTTGGGGTGTGTTCTTCTTCGATGAAGGCTTGTAGGAATATTGATGTGTCTAGGACGGCCTCGTGGTGTCTGAGCGTCTGAACTGTGTTCAACTTCTCTCCCTCGTCTCCCTTACGAGCCTTGTCAGCGTTCCCTTTGGTAGCTTGGGTCCTCTCTTCAGCTCTTCTTCCACCTCTGCTAAGAATCTCTGGAGCTCTAACTTCCTTACGGCCTCCTCTAGGGCTTTTCTTACGACTTCACTTACGTTTATCTTAAGCTCCTTAACTTTTCTCCTGAGTTCTTTGCTTACTTTGGCAGACACCGTAACAAGCTTACCCATGGCAATTCAATTTGTAATACCTTTAATAGCCTATACAAGTATTACTTTTTCCTCATTAACGCGCTCATAGGGTTCTCAGGCCTCGCAATCCAATGTGTTGGCAGACTTAGTATCTATTCTATGCGAGCTCCAGTAACCATTTCCAGAGTGGTAAGAATCTTATTGTTTTATTCTCGAATTTAACTTTGTCTTCATAATCCCATGTGATCATAAGCAAGTTTTTGCACTTTAATAGATTGCTGGCTTTTAGTAATGAATTGATTTCTCTATCTTCAATTTCTTTCTTGTTTGAAATATAAGCTACTTGGATCAATTGCTTGATTTTTGTTCCATCCCGAAGTACAAAATCAACTTCCTTGCCAGTGGAATCTCTCCAATAGAAAATCTCCCTGTTTGGTTCAAGATCATTTTTACATAGCTCTTGCAACACTGCAGCTTCCAAAAACTTTCCATGATTTAGTTTATTTTCGTTAAACCTAAAAATGCCGTTGTCTACTAAATAAACTTTTGGTAGGGTAAGCTCGATCTTTCTGAGGCTTTCACTGATTTTCCTCAGAAAAATCGCAAATCCAATATCCTCAAGTATTTTCTGAAAATTGTACAAGGTTTTTTTGCTTACTTTAATATTCATTGATTTAAGTGTTTTGAAAACTTTATTTACTGAAAAAATTTTTGCATGGGATGAGATCACGGATCGTATTAAAAATTCTAGGACGTATCTATTTTTGACTCCGTATCTCTCGATGATGTCTTTGTACACTATTAAATCGAGGTAGTCTCTGTAGAATGTTGATGGGCGGATATGCCCTAAAGCGATATCTGGAAAAGAACCCTTTTCGATATGGGTTCTGACAAGATTCTTTATCTTTCCGATCTCGTAGGATGAGTAATACTTTTTTCTCTCAATTCTCTCTAATGATAGAATTTCTTTAAAGGAGAAGGGGTATATTTTTGTTGTTATAGATCTTCCTCTCAATTGTGTAGCAATTTCTTTACTTAACAATTTTGAAGATGAACCCGTTATAAATATGTAGTATCTTTTTTTCTCATATAAAGTATATACGGCTTTTTGCCAATTATTTAAAGCTTGAACTTCATCAAAGAAGATGTATTCTGGGAGACACCCATAAACTTCCTGATGAACTATCGGCAATTCCACAGGATCGTTTATTTCTACATTTTCTTCAAAATTCACAAACAAATAATCTTCGTCCCTAAGATTTTTCTTTTTTATAAAACTGTAGAGAAAATAGGTTTTGCCTGCCCTTCTCGGCCCGACAACTGCTACAACAAAATTTTTATTCTCTTCAACCTCTTTCAGCCTTTCTTTTACTTCTAGGGTCTTTATGTCTTCCTTCTTAGTTAGCAAATACTCCCTTAATTCCATGACTATTTTCTGTGGCCCTTAATGGGGAAACTTATTATAAAAATGTTTCCCTTTAGGGGGAAATTTTTATAATTAAGTGGGATTGAAACTTTGATAGCTGGTCTTACTATCTTAAGAGCCACTTTTGAATCAAGTCTAAGCTGTAAATCACTCCGCAGGGTTATTTACCCAAATACTTAAGGATGAACTTACCTCCCCAAGGAGAGGTGGGGGAGAAGTTGCGTCTATTGGAGGGTGACCGACTGCGTATGGATGTTGTGGGTATGGGTGAGGCACGTGTAAGGATAGTATGTCACGCAGAGACGAAGAAGAGGATCCCTTGATAGGTTTGAGAACCCGCCGGGCCTTCGTTGGGTGAAGGGGTGGCTGACTAGGATTTCGACTTCTTCTTTTTTAAATTCCCTCATCACATATCTTGATGTGATGTATGTTTCTTCTAAAATACCAAGTTCTAGAAGGTAGTTCTTCAGGGGGTTCTTAATGACGGTTTTTTCCTTCTCTGATGATAGATCCATCAGTACCTCTAGGAGGGTTCTGACGCTGTGGGTTCTGGATAGATGGTGTAGATAGAGGGATTCTTTTTATGTTGGGGATTTTGTCGAAGGCTTTGTCGTCGGAGATTATTTTTCCGTCTAGTGTGAGGGCTGAGGCTGCGATTAGGCTGTCGAAGTAGGTGAGGTTGTATTTCTCTTCTAGTTCGCATTGGAGTGCTAGGAGGGTTGTGCTTATTGTTTTAGTTTCTTCTGCTTTCATTCTTCTGAGAACTTCGTGGATGGCTAGGAGTGCGTGTCTCACTTGGGCTGGGCTTCTGCCTCGGCCTCTTAATACGATCTGAAATTCGAGAGTTGAGGTGTCGGTGACTGTTACATTGTCTAGGTCTTGTAGTGCTTTTATGGCGTGGGGGTGTTTTGGGTCCTTGGGGTTCAGGGCGAAGAGGATCTCTGTGTCAATGATGGGCATGTTCCTTTAACCACCTCTCGGCCTTTGCTTCATCTTCTTCCTCTTTATAGGGTTCTCCGATGATCTCTTCAAGGATTTTGAAGGGGTTTTTTGGTAGAGGTTGAATTATTATTCTCTCCCCCTCTATGCGTATTAGGACCCTCTGCCCTTCCCTTAGATCTGTCTTCTCGCGGATCTCCTTTGGTATTACTAGGGTTCCTCTCTTACCTATTGTTGCTTCCTCAGACAATTTTATCATCTGCTGATTATTTTTTTATTTCTCAGTTAAAAATATTATTATCTTACTTTGGAGTGTGTGGATATATCTCTTGAATTTGTGTATTTACTTATTGGTTTTGTTTTGGGGGTATGGGGTCTATAGCCTCGAGTCCGGTTTTGGATGCTAGGTTCTTGAGGGTTTTGTCGTGGGTGAGGATTTTCTTTATGTTGAGTGATTTTAGTGTGGCTATTATTGTTGCGTCTCTTCCTCCTAGGCCGTATGTATGGGCGTATTTGATGAGGTTTTCGAGGGCTTCGACCATCATCTGCCTGTTGAAGTCTACGAGTTTCATGTTTCTTAAATTTGTGAAGTAAGTTATTTTTCTGCGGGCCACTTCCGTGGGGAAGTGTCTGACTAGGTAGTGGGCTACCTCCATCACTATGATGGTGTTGCAGACGATCTCCTCGGATTTTATGATTTCTCGTATGGGTTTGCGGACATGTTCATGTTCCGGTAAGCGACGGTCGAAGTAGTAGCACCACATGTTGGAGTCGATGAATATCATTTTTGGGTTCGCTTCCGTCTTTCCATGGTTTTCCATATTTCCTTAAGCTTTAGGGGTTCAATGCTGGGGGTTCCCTCAGTAATGCAGCCCTCCATTTCCTGAATGAATTCCTGGGGTGAGATTGGTGGTATGATAACTATTCTTCCCTTTTCTACTCGCAGTCGAGCCCTATCGCCAGGCTTCAGCCCAGCCTTTTCTCTTAGAGCCTTCGGTATTAGAATTCTTCCTTTATCATCTATTACAACTTCTAGGTTGGTCATATTCCCATCTGTGAACCTTCCCACTGTGGGAAATATAAACTTTATCCTCGATGCAGTTTGATGCCATAACAGTAAAGCAGTTCTGCCTAACTTGGATTAACCTTTATCTTGTATATGGGGGAGTCTACTTTAGGGGTTTATTATTTCCTAGGTCAATTTCTATTCTTTTTTATTCATGGGATTGAGGTTTTAGCTCCTCTAGAGTTACATAATCATCTTTTCTCATTTCTTTGATTGAGGCCTCAATCTCTCTGATCTCTTTTTCGTTGAGTTTTACTTCGGGTAACCCTTTTATGAGCAGTTCTTCGATGATTTCTTCTATCAAGATTAGCCTCTCATTCACCTTCCTGACTTCCTCGTAGATTCTCTCTAGAGTTGCTTGGATTCCCATGCTGGTCATTTTTTAAAGAGTCTATGACACATTTATGTCTTTTATCCGGGGTGCACCTTGTGGATGGTGCTTTAATGGGGGTGTTTAAAATCAGTTGGTGAGGAGTGAGATATGTAATTGGTTTGAAGAGAAAGGTCCTTTTGGGGGCTTTGATGGTTGGGGCCTTCTATTCTTTACGCTACCCTCAAGATAACATGTTATCTTGGAGTATCTGAGGGTCTGGGTTGTGAGGGGGGTCGTTGGGGTGATGGTGTAGTGGGTTTGGTGGGGAGGTTAGGTAATTTGACGTGATTTTGACTCGAATTTGACGTGTCCTTTGTATATGATACTATTATGGGGCTACTGTGTGTTGTTTTTGGTTGGGTGGTTTCTGGGGGTGGGTCAATTTTTTGGTTCCATTGTGGTTTTGTGGGCTTCAAGGGATAGCCAGATATTAGCTCTTCAAGTTTTAGCCTCGGTGGATGGTGGTTTTATTTAGTAGGCTATGAAGCTTTCTCGCGTGCGCCTAGAGGAGGGTAGACGTCCTCGGGCTCGTTGTGGTCGCAGGGTTCTCTCTGGAGTTTAGGGTCATGGTGCGGTGGGCACTAGTATATCAGCCTAGATAAGTCGTCATAGATGTCTCTTCTGTGGCCGATGAAGAGGATTATGACCTCCCTCTTCTCCTTGTTTAATATGTATATCGCTCGGTAGTCGCCGATTCTAAGCCTCCAGAAG
>CAZVJZ010000077.1:0-5978 GCA_964627655.1 uncultured Candidatus Bathyarchaeia archaeon | reverse complement strand
CGAATATGAGCGGGGGAAAATGTAAATTTAACGCTAACGTTACCCTAATAATTGTCTGCGGTGGTCTATTATGGAGCTCTTATCGACCAGCGTCTCCGACCCCCGACTCAGGAACTCTCGGATCCTGCTTCATGGGGCATGCGTGAGGGATATGTGCCCTGAGATATACGAGCGTTTCTTAGAGGGTAGGGTTCCTCTGTCCGCATGTCCGGAGAGAGAGCATATAGGGCTCTTAACCTCCAAGATCTCGACCATGATCACTATGTCCTCGCCAAGCGAGATCACGGTCTTAACGATCGACGGTTCACCTCACTGCCTCCACATACATCATGCCGTCCGGCAGGCCCTGCGCCTCACAGGCTCAAACCTGAAAGTAAAACACTTTGTAATCGAGCATCAGAAACTCTACGAGATATCTGAGGAGGCGGTCTACACGTCTAGGCACCTCTCAAAACTTCAAAGCATCATCGCAGAGAACAAAATATTAAAGAGTAATCAGAGATCGGGTTAAACTAAAGAGTCGAAGCAGGTAGCCTTGATGAGAAGAGTATTGGTTAAGGTACCCTCAACCTCCGCAAACCTAGGTCCCGGATTCGACGTTTTCGGGATAGCCTTAGACCTCTTCTACGACCTGATAGAAGTCTCTAGGAAAGGTGAGGGCATATCTGTCGAAGTCGAAGGTGAGCTCGCAGAGCTTATACCGAATGTCCCGCAGAAGAATACCGCTGGAGTAGTCGCCCTAAACTTTCTTAAACGCTTCAACATAGAGGAAGGCCTCTCGATACGGGTGAAGAAAGGGATAAGACCCTCGATAGGCTTAGGTAGCAGCGGGGCAAGCGCAGCCGGAGTGGCCGTAGCCCTAAACCAAATGTACGGGACAGGTCTCTCTAAGGAGGAGCTGGTTAAGCTAGCTTCCTTAGGCGAGATGGCGTCGGCCGGCTCACCACACCCAGACAACGTAGCTCCCGCTATCTTTGGTGGATTCACGGCCGTGATAAACGGTGAAAGCCTATCGGTCATAGCGGCCGAGCCTCCAAGGAATCTAAGCCTAGCTTTAGCGGTGCCCCATATACCTGTGCCGAAGGGGAAAACTAAGAAAGCCCGCTCCATACTTCCAAAGCTTGTGCCATTAAAGGAGGCCGTCCATAACGTTGCTAACTCCTGCGGTATAGTCGCAGGCTTCCTCCTCTCAGACGTCGACCTGATAGGGCGATGCATGACCGACAGGCTGGTAGAACCTCACAGGGCGAGGATGATAACCGGCTACGAGGAGGTTAAGCGGAGAGGCCTAGAGGCAGGCGCTTCAGGAGTTGCGATAAGCGGGGCTGGACCCACGATGCTGGCGGTCGTAAACGACGAGAAAGCAGACGCTAAGTCTGTAGCGAAAGCTATGGCAGAGGGCTTCGGGAGCGTTGGTGTAGAGGCTGAGGCATACGCCGTTAAGCCGGCTAAGGGTGCGGCCGTACTGAGTTCAGAGTGAGTTAAACATAAATTTTTAAGGTTCATGAAGCCATAGGAAGGTGTATAGGACCTTCTGACGGTTGCTGAGTGGGTAGGATGGGTAGAAGAAGGAAGAAGATTGTTAAGTTACCTAAGAAGCGTGTGCCGACGGTCTTCTTATGTCCTAGCTGCGGGAAGGAATCCATAAAAGTCGAGATAGACCGAAAGAGCGGCACGGCGACCGTGAGGTGCGGTAGCTGTGGATTGACGAGAGAGATAAAGATAAAGAGCATCTATGGAGAGGTGGACGCTTACTGTATGTTCATAGACAGTTACTACGCTAGTTCGGAGGCTGCTGAGGATGTATCTGGCAAGAGGGAAGGTTGAAGTCTACCTCCTAGAAGAGCTTAAAAGGCACGGTAAAATCCATATCACGCTGATAGACCCAGAGAAGGTAGAGGCAGATACGGCCTCGAAGACGGCTGCCGAGACAGAGTCTCTAGGCTCTTCAGCGATCATGGTGGGAGGCTCGACTCTCACCTCACCAACCAAGCTAGACGAAATAGTGCAGTCCATAAAGAAGGCTGTCAGCATACCTGTAATACTCTTCCCGAACAACATAACCGGGATAAGCAGGTACGCAGACGCCATATGGTTCATGTCCCTCCTGAATTCATCAGACCCATACTACATCATAGGAGCCCAGATGCTCGGAGCCCCTCTCGTAAAGAAGTACGGGATAGAACCGCTTCCGATGGGCTACATCGTTGTCGGAGAGGAGAGTGCAGTCAGCGTGGTCGGTCAGGTTAAAGCCATACCGAGAAACAAGCCTGAACTGGCGGCGGCATACGCCCTAGCCGCACAATACTTGGGGATGCGCTTCGTCTATCTGGAAGCAGGTTCAGGGGCTAGGAAGCCTGTTCCACGCGAGATGATAAACCTGACGAAGAGGTTTGTCGACATACCTCTTATAGTAGGTGGGGGAATAAAGACGGGAGATCAGGCCAGAGCGGCCGTAGAGGCCGGGGCAGATATAATAGTCACCGGAACCATAACAGAAGACCCCGAATCTAAACGTAACCTTCAAGCTATAATCCAAAGTATAAGGTTAGCTGGAGGATGTAGGGGATGACGGCGTTCGAGAACTACTTTAGGTCCCTAAAGAGAGTTCTGGGTCGTGAAGACGTCTACGATATATGGCCAGACTTCGAGCCTGAGTACGGTGAAAGGGAGTTCACATGGGTTACGCTTAGAGGTTTAGGCGAAGTTCTACTCCTTAACTGCGGTAGGTGTGAAGGCCCCTCCGACATGAGACATCCACGATGTAAAGCCTGCGTCGACTCCAGAAGTAGACTGGCAAAGGATGTCTACAAGACCGTTACGGGTAGAGAGAAGGCCCGCTGGTCTACGGTCGTGCTCTGCAGGATCCACGTCTTCTAGAATGTCGAGGCGTTCTTCGAGGATGAACGGATCCTACAAGGAATATTTCCTAGCCCTCGAGAGGGAGCTGGAGAAACTCTACGAGGTAGCCGGCGAAGCTAGGGGTAGGCTTCTAGACCCGGACTCGAAGCCTGAGATACAGGTGGCTAAGGGGATAGCAGACCTCGTCGAAGGCTTAGTCGGGCCGAAGGGCGTCGCCGAGAGCATAAAGGAGCTAAGCGATAAACTACCCCGCGAGGAGATAGCGTTCAAGATAGCCGAGGACATAGTCTACGGTAAGTTTGGTCATCTAGAGCCTGAAGAGGCGGCAGAGCAGGCCTTGAGAACGGCCCTCGCCATACTCACCGAAGGGATAACCGCCGCCCCTATACAGGGTATATTCAAGGTCTCCATAAAGACAAATCCTGATAGAAGTAGGTACCTCGCGATCTACTTCGCCGGGCCTATAAGGTCTGCTGGAGGAACAGAGCAGGCCTTAACCCTAGTGATCGGAGACTTCATCAGGAAGCTGCTCGGCCTAGACCGGTATAAGCCGACGGAAGATGAGATCCAGAGGTTCGTCGAAGAGTTAAGGCTCTATGAGAGGTCTGTTGCCCGTTTTCAGTATCACGTCTCAGACGAGGAGCTAAGGAACGCCCTTCAGTTCATACCTGTCGAAGTGACGGGTGTGGAGACCGATCCGGTGGAAGTCTCGTCTTTCAGGGATCTCCCGAGGATAGAAACCAACAGGGTTCGAGGCGGAGCCTTAAGGGTGGTGAACGACGGCATAGTAGGTAGGGCGGCGAAGGTATGGAAGATCGTGGAGAAGCTTGGGATAGAGGGCTGGGACTGGCTTAACAGGATAAGAGAGATAGAGCGTAAGAAGTCCGCCGGCTTCATGGAGGACGTGATAGCCGGAAGACCTATCTTCTCTTTCCCCTCGAGGAACGGGGGCTTCAGGCTTAGGTATGGAAGGGCGAGAAACACGGGTCTAGCCTCCGTCGGGATACATCCGGCGACGATGGAGATACTTCACGGCTTCCTAGCCTCGGGAACGCAGATCAGGATAGAGGAGCCAGGAAAAGCAGGAACTGTTCTTCCGGTAGACTCTATAGAGCCTCCTGTCGTGAGGTTGAAGGATGGCTCCGTCGTCAAGGTAAACATGGAGAATCTAGAGTCTATCAAGAACTCTGTCGATAAGATACTTTTCCTCGGAGACATACTCGTAAGCTATGGTGACTACCTCTACAACAATAAACCCTTAAAGCCTTCAGGGATGACCGAGGAGTGGTGGGCGGAGGAGCTCAAGAGAGCCCTAGAAACCTCCGGAAACCAAGAATTCGACGAGCAAAGGATCAAAGCGTTAATCGATAAGCCCCTCGATGTTAAGCCCTCCTTCAAGGAGGCCCTAGACCTCTCTAGGAAGCTCAGGATCCCACTGCATCCAGAATACCTCTTCAACTGGTCGTCGATAACCGTAGAAGAGTTGAAGAATCTAAGAATCTGGCTGCTGGGGTCTAAGCTACATAAAACAGTCTTCGGCCTAGAGGTTGAAGGGGTATACGACGCCTCGATCAAGGAGATCCTCGAGAGACTGTTTGTACCGCATAAGCCATCGGGAAACAGGATACTCATCCGTGGCGTCGAGGCAGAGGTTCTCTACAAGCTTCTTAGGTTAGAGGAGTCAGACTTAGAGGTTCCGAGTGAGGTAAACACGATAAAAGCCTTGAGCAATCTATCTGGGGTACCCATAGTCGATAAGTTTCCAACCTTCATCGGGGCGAGGATGGGTCGCCCTGAGAAGGCTAAGCGTAGAGCTATGAGGCCTCCTGTGCATCTGCTTTTTCCGGTGGGCCTCTACGGTGGTTCACAGAGAGACCTTGTGAAAGCCTCGAAGCAGGGCGTGATAACGGTCGAGCTAGCTAACAGGAAATGCCCGAAATGCGGTGAAAAGACCTTTAGGGTTTTCTGTCCTAAATGCGGCTCTCAGACCTCGCTGGAGAAGGTCTGCAGCCGCTGCCGTAGACCCTTGGAGACGGAGAGGTGTCCGGTGTGCAATGCTCCAGCAGTTGCATACGATGAGCAGCAGGTCGACCTAAAGGCTCTACTCAAGGAAGCCTGTAAGAAAGTCGGGTACACGCCGAAGCTAATTAAGGGTGTGAAAGGCTTAACGAACAAGAACCGGACCTGCGAGCTGGTCGAGAAGGGTGTTCTTAGAGCTAAGCATGGCCTCTCAGTGTTCAAGGACGGTACCATAAGGTTCGACGTCACGAACACTCCGTTAACACACTTTAAGCCCGTCGAGATAGGTGTGTCGGTAGAGAAGTTACGCGAACTCGGATACACCGAGAACTGTGAAGGTAAACCCTTAACGAGCCCGGAGGAAATCTGTGAGCTTAAGGTTCAGGATGTTGTGATACCTAAATCATGTGCGGAGTACTTCGTTAAAGTAGCAAACTTCGTCGACGACCTCCTAGAACTCGTCTATGGCCTCCCCAGATTCTACAACGTTACGAGGATCGAGGACTTGATCGGACACCTTGTGATAGGCTTAGCCCCGCATACCTCCGTAGGCGTTCTGGGGAGGATAATCGGCTTCACGGACCTGAACGTCTGCTACGCCCACCCATACTGGCATTCGGCCAAGAGGAGAGACTGTGACGGAGACGAGGATGCGCTTATGCTGGCCTTAGACGCTCTCCTAAACTTTTCTAGAGAATATCTTCCAGCCCAGATAGGTGGCATAATGGATGCACCTCTCTTCCTGATCTCCTCTATAAACCCTCAGGAGCTTCAACGTCAAGCCCACAACTTCGACGTCTCATGGAGCTATCCGCTAGAGTTCTACAGAAAGACCCTAGAGGAGGCTTCACCCAGCTCTGTCCTGAAGTATATAGAGATTGTCAAGGACAGGCTTGGCGGTGACGGTGAGTACAGCGGCTTCGGCTACACGACTCCGACGTCCTCCCTACTCCTAGGCAGGAGGGAAAGTTCATACAAGAAGTTTAAGAGGATGCTCGATAAACTGATGAGTCAACTCTCTCTGGCCGAGAAGATAACTGCCGTAGACGCCTCCTTCGTCGCCCAGAAGGTGCTAACGACCCACTTCCTGAGAGATA
>CAZVJZ010000076.1:0-6240 GCA_964627655.1 uncultured Candidatus Bathyarchaeia archaeon | reverse complement strand
ATGAGACGGTCGCCATGCTCGGCTGGTTGACCATGATAGCCGACATCAAGGCCGTTGGGTACATGGGCCACCTCTGCAACGAGTATGGGCTTGACACCATCAGCACAGGGTCCATGATAGCCTTCACGATGGAATGTTATGAGAAGGGCTGGATAGACGAAACACGCCTCGGCGGCGTGAAGCCCGTTTGGGGCGACGCCGACGGAGCGATAAAGCTGATTCAGATGATCGCCTCGAGGAAGGGGTTCGGAGATATCCTAGCGAACGGCATAAGGTTCGCCGCAGACCATGTTGGTCGAGGAGCAAGGGAGATAATCGTGGAGTGTAAGGGCTTAGACTACCCGGCTCACGATCCCCGGTCATATTACCCGACGGCCATAAACTACGCCACCGGCGTGAGGGGTGCATGCCACCAGCGTGGGGTAACAGCTTGGGTTCCAGGAGGATTCAACATACCTGAGTGGGGCGTTTTGATACCTAGTAAGGAAGACCGATATACAATGAGGAACGCAGCCTACGTAGCCGCTAAATGTCAGGATTGGGCATCGTTCTCGAACAGCCTAGTTCAATGCGAGTTCATGTTTTGGTCTGGATTAACGTTCAAGGAGCAGATAGAATTCCTTAACCTAGTAACCGGATGGGATCTGGACGCGAAGGCCGTAGCAGAGATCTCTGAACGGATCACCACCCTACAACGCTTAATAAACGTTCGCTTCGGAGTGAGGAGGAAAGACGACTATCTATCCCCGAAGATGTTTAAGCCTCAGCCCAGCGGCGCAAGCGCAGGTAAGGTTCCGCAACCCTTCGAAGAGACTTTACTCGAGTACTATAGACTCAGAGGATGGGATGAAAACGGTGTACCGACGAGGGAGAAGCTGGAGACCCTCGGCTTGATCGAGGAAGCGAAATACCTGACGAACGTGCAGGGAGAATAAGCCTCGCTTATAACTCGAGGCCTCCACCCTTCATACACCGTCTTTTTTCGGTTATGCATGTAGGAGAGGTCGTAGTCTCGAACTTCCCCCTTCCGTCCTAACAGATTTATATGGAGATCTATGATAGATATTATAAACCGAACTTCAAGAGATGATGTGTGAATGCCGACTTTTAAGGCTGAGCAGCTCCATGAGTTAGGCATGAAGATCTTTTTAGCTTTCGGTGTAAGCGAGGAGGACGCCAAGTGCGTCATGGACCACCTAATCCAAGCGAACCTAATGGGACACGACTCACATGGAGTGGTGAGGATAAAAGATTACGTTAACGAGATAAAAGAGGGAAAGATCAACGTTAAAGTTAAACCGGAAATAATCCACGAGACGGAGACCACGGCTATAATCGACGGTAAATGGCAGTTCGGTCAGGTAATTGCGAAGATGGGTATGGAGACCGCTATAAGGAAGGCTGAAGAACACTACGTCGGAGCTGTCGGGTTAATCCACTGCAACCATGTAGGGAGGCTCGGCGCATACGTTCAGATGGCCGCTGAGCAAGGCATGATAGGGCTGGCGATGTGTAACTCTGCCCCTCCAGGAGGCATAGTGGCGCCCTATGGTGGGAGGAAGCCTAGGTTAAGTACGAATCCTATAGCGGCCGCCGTTCCGACCGGTAAGGGTAAGCCTTTCCTCATGGACTTCGCTACGTCAGTGGTCGCTGAGGGTAAGGTGAGGATAAAATACTTTAAGGGCGAAAAGGTGCCCCTCGGATGGATACTGGATAAGGACGGGAACCCAACGGATGATCCGGCTAAGCTTTACGAGGGAGGCATGCTACAGACCTTCGGCGGACATAAGGGTTACGCCCTATCCCTCCTGATAGACATCCTCGGCGGAGCCTTAACAGGGGCGGGATGCACCTCCGGAAAGGAGTATGTTAGAGGGAACGGGACCTTCATGATGGCGTTGAACATCGAAGGTTTCACTCCTAAGAAGAGGTTTCTAGAGAGGGTGGACGAAGTTTTAACGAAGATGAGGGAGACACCTACCTTACCGAACGTTGAGAGGGTTCTGATACCTGGAGAACCGGAATTCGAGACGATGGAGGTCAGGCGGGTCGAGGGGATCTACGTAACCGACAAGACTTGGGAGGACTTAACTAACCTAGCGAAGGAGGCTGGTCTAAACCTAGACGAAATCCTGAAGAGCTAGAAAGTCCACGAAGTCTCTCTTTTATCTTAAACCACCGTTTCCTTGCAGAATATTCTTCTGTTAGGCATTACTTTCAATAAACTCCCCCCATCTACGGGTTAGGGCATTCATCCTTTATATAGCGGCTTTACCCGACTGTAGAAGCGTATTCGATACCTCGGTTCGGGCGGGGTCTCAGGTTTTGTCTAGTCTCAAAGACGTTCTTCAAGTGTTGGAGAGCAGGCTCAGACTCAGCGAGTACATGCTCTATAAATGGCTTGTCGAAGCCGGAAACCGCAGAACCGAGCTCATCTTCTACCTCTGGAAGCAGAGCGCACCCGTCCACATCTACAGGATAGCGTTAGACCTCGACCGCAGGGTCCAACACGTCCACAGAGACCTGAAGAGGCTGAGAGACCTAGAAATAGCTGAGGAGGTCGAAAACGGGTACTGGAGACTGAAGAATTGAACCCTCTAAACCGGGGTTTTCTGCTTTCTATCTTTCAGCCTAGACGGCCCCCCTGTGGATGCTATGATAACGGTTTTAGACTCAATCTTTAGGCGGAAATCTGGATGCATTAAGATCCTCTAGTGGGGAGGTCTATACCCAACAGTTTCTCTGAACTTCAATCCTCTCTAACCGTTTTTGGTTAACCTTTTATATTCCGGTCACCGGGGCGACCCGATATCTATTGGTGGTCGAGATGGGAATCTCTACTTCGACACTTCTCATCCCAAGACTTAATGCCTATCGAGGCTTAAGAGGGTGAAGAAGACTTGAAACATCTAAGGGTCGAGGTTAAAGTCGGTAGACGAAGCGAGTGGTGCGATGAATGCTACAACTATGTGAACTCTAAGTTCTTCGTGACGATCACCAATATGGATGGAGAGCACTTCACGACTCTATGCGACAAGCACGCCCGGGAGCTCGCCGAAGTGTTGGTGAGGGTGTGTTGGGTAGGCCGAGGGGCTCATACACCAAGTTCAAGAAGAATTTAAGGTTTCTTGTGCCTCTGCCGCCGAGGTGCATATGCGGAGCCAGGGACTACCGCTACAGGCTATACCGTGGCATAGTCTGGGCTATCTGCAACCGCTGCAACTACAAGCGATACTACCTACCATACCCAGACGGGCGTGGAGTGTGGGGTCCATCGCCCATACCAGACAAAGCCGGATAACCTAATCTTTTAACTCCTATCCACTGTTTTTGAACGCTCCTCAATCTACTATCAGCAGGTTTTCCTAGGCCTGTCTTTAAACGGGCTAATACGATTCGTTTGAGCTTCAAACCACATAAAACCTCGAGTATTCGGATAAAAGGGAACATGCATCAAACTCTCCTAGAAAAATCCCTCTAGCAGCCACGGCCATATATAAACCTTTGACCCGCGATTGAGTGTTCCCTCAGAGAAGACAAGCCTAAACTGAAAAGCGTTCAGACCAAAAAATGAAACTCTGAAAACTTTTCAGCTTATCCACGGAACTATATAAACCTAGACTAAGGTATAGGGATACATGATTTTTTCACGGATTCTTGGTGGAAGGGTTAAGGGTTCCAATCCTCTTCGATCAAAATCTCTGTGGATGATAGCTCATGGAGTCGAAAAGGTCTAGGAAAACCTTAAAGGAGCTGGATAGAGACCTCGAGAAGCTCGAGATAGCCTTCGCTAGGCTCGACGAGAAGGTGAGGCTCATCGAAAAGATTGCCATAGCTGTAGTCGTGATATCCTTATCCTCCCTCATCAGCCTCGCCCTATCCAACCTATAGCCTGCAGGTCGACGAGATGAAGTTTAAGAGTAAAACCCTGAAGGTTCAGGAGCACTTTAAGATCCTCAAGTACCAGAAACTATACGACAGGAAGAGAGAAACGTTCAAGATAAACATCTCCTACGAGACCTCTGTCTATCCAACCCCGAGGACCCTAAAAGTCGCTGAAGCCTTCGGTCTAGGAGCGGAGTCGCGTAGACTCGTACTCTATGACAACGTAGAATTCAAGGTTAAACCCACGGACATCGTTTACATTACAGGTGACAGCGGAAGCGGCAAAAGCGTGCTTCTAAGGGCGATGAAGAAGGACTTAGGCGACGAAGCCATAGACATAGACGAGGTTAAGGTCGACCCAGACAAGCCTATCGTCGAGACCATAGGGGAAAGATTCGACGAGGCGCTCGAACTCTTAAGTCGAGTAGGCTTAAACGACGCGTATCTCTTCCTGCGGCGTTACAGCGAGCTTAGTGAAGGACAGAAATACCGTTACAAGCTCGCGAAGCTGATGGAGAGTGGTAAGCAGTGGTGGGTGATGGACGAATTCTGTAGTACGCTTGATAGAGACACTGCTAAGATAGTCGCCTTCAACGTCCAGAAACAGGCCAGAAGAATGGGTAAAGCGGTGATAGCAGCAACCACACACACAGACCTACTCGAAGACCTCGCACCTTCAGTCCACATACACAAAGGCTGGGGTAAAAAGATCGAGGTCAAGTACTACCCAAACAGGATTAACCGTGAATGTAGCATAGTCCGAGAGATGCGTATAGAAGAGGGGGCCTATAGAGACTACAAGCAGCTCTCAGATTTCCATTACCGCTCCAAAGCCTCACCCTACCCGAGGAAGATTTTCACCCTCAAGAGAGGAAGTGAAGTATGCGGTGTGATAGTGTATAACCATCCACCGATGAACGTTAAGGGTAGAAGCCTTGTCTGGAAAGGTTCCTTCGATAAGTTGAGGAGTGAATTAAGCACGATCTCTCGGGTAATAATCCATCCTAAGTATAGGTCGGTCGGCTTAGGACAGAAGATCGTCCGTGAAACGCTTCTACTCGCCGGAACACCGCACGTCGAGACTGTGGCCGTGATGGCTAGATACAACCCGTTCTTCGAGAAGGCTGGGATGAAACGTATACTGGTAACCAAACCAGACCCCAAGCTAAAGGAGTTAATGAAGAGGCTTGAGGAGCTAGGCTTTAACCCTGCGCTCGCGTCTTCGATAGAGTATAACCTAAAGAAGTTGTCGGAGAGTAGGAAGCAAACCTCTACTGTACTCATCGAAGGATTAAAGAAGCTGCGAGTGCACCCGAAGGTCTTAGGTATACGCTCAACTTCAAGCCTCAAGCGTGGAGAGCTGTTCGAGAAACTACGCTCAGCCGACGACCTAACCTTAGCTAAGGTCATCCGGAGGCTAAGCATACTTGCGCAGAGCAAGGTCTATCTCTTCTGGAGCAGGGAGGACGCCGGATAGATATTTTCACTCTCTTTTGAGAAGAACACTGGGAGACATCCGTTCTCTATACCTTCTGAAAGGTGATATGTATGATGCAAAGCAAGGAGGAGATACTCAACATCCTCATAGAAGCCCTCTTAGAGGAGATAGCTAAAACGACAGATGAGCTAAGAGGAAACTATCCGCACGAACAGAAGCAGAAGCTACGCTACACCCTAAGAGACCTAAGCCTCGCCCTAGCAAGGCTTCTCGACCGTCTCCCAGAGGAGACCGACATAGAGGAGTGGTGGCGTGAAATCGAACGTAAGATCCCAAAGGAGTACGTACTTCGAATTCAGAAGAAGACCCTAGCTGCCAAACAGGCCAGCAAGACCATGAAGAGTGAGAGACCTTGATCGAGAAGCTTCCGTCGGACGAAACGGTCGAGAAGCTTCAGAGCCTCGTGAAGGGAGACGACCTTATAGTCTACTGGAGGGATGCATGCGGCTTCAGAGACGTGAAGAAACCTGAAGAAATCTACTACACACCTAAGACCACGAGGGGAGCGTTCTACGCCCTCATAGACAACCATCTAATCCTCGTAACAGAAGAGACCGGAGAAGGAGAATCCTATGAAGGCACTATAATACCCCTCGGCGTGATCGAGAAAGTAGAGGTTATACGGAAGAGAAGGCGGAGAAAGCAGAGCAAGAAAGCCAAAACCCCATACCCCATTAAGGTAGTAACCCAGATCATAAAGATACACGAAAAATGAAGAGTAAAATAACGCGTATACTAAGCGATCCCATCCTATTCTGCACCTATGTTCTAGGGTTTAAGCCTACAAGCTACCAAGAGGACCTAGCGCGGAAGTTCCTTGAGAACCAGTTCATCACGGCCCGATGGTGCAGGCAATC
>CAZVJZ010000075.1:4542-6453 GCA_964627655.1 uncultured Candidatus Bathyarchaeia archaeon | reverse complement strand
AGCTCAAAGGATGATGCTTCTCTTTTTGGATTTAACCGAGGAAGATATCATACTTTTCAGCCGTCTTAGTCGAAGTCAAAGCATGTTTCCAGAGTGTTTCAAGGCGGAGATAAGTTTTCTAACAGAATCCGGCAGCTTTCTTGTCAAAAAGAGGGAATTAAGTCTCTATGGAGGGGGAAGAAGCTTTCCCTATCCCCTGAGGAGGTTATAGATGAAAAAGACGCAAGAGACGCCACCATAAGAGCGGATAAGACATACAGGCTATGCGATAGGTTAGTAGCCCAAATCTATGAAGGAAACGAAGTCCATTGTCGATCAAAAGTTTTATTTCCTCCACCTGAAACATTCTATGGGTTAAACCTAGCGGGTATTAGAAAATGTTTGATCTAATTATTAAAGATGGGTTTGTAGTCGACGGAACAGGTAACCCTTGGGTGAAGACTGACGTCGGCGTCAAAACAGGAAAGATAGTTAAGGTTGGCAGGATCAACAAGGCCGAAGGAGACCGTGTGATAGATGCTTCAGGACTAATCGTCTGCCCAGGCTTCATAGACATACATGACCATTCCGAATTCCATATCTTAGCGAATCCTCAGGCCGAGAGTAAAGTAAGGCAGGGTGTAACGACTCAGCTGAACGGTAACTGCGGCTCCTCGGCCGCCCCCCTTATAGGTGAAGCCTTAGAACAGGCCAGAAAGACCGCCGAGCCTATAGGGGTAAAGGTAGACTGGTCGACCCTAGCAGAGTACAACGCTAAGCTAGAGAGACAGGGTGTAGCCATAAACGTGGCTAGCCTCGTCGGATATAACACAGTGAGGCTGGGAGTCATGGGTTACGAGGACAGACCTCCAAGCGAAGAGGAGCTGGAGGAGATGAAGAGAATAGTCGCCCAAGCCATGGAAGACGGGGCATTCGGGATGTCGACAGGTCTAGACAAGGGTCTGGTGCCGGGATGCTTCACTACGACCGAGGAGCTGATAGAAGTCGCCAGGGTGGTCGCTAAATACGGCGGTTTCTACGCCTCGCACATAAGAAACAGACAGGAGAGGATAATCGAAGCCGCTAAGGAGGCTATAAGGATCGGTGAGGAGGCAGGTATACCTGTTCAGATATCCCACTATAACCCACGGTATCCAGACGACGACAAGATGCCCGAATGCCTCAAACTGCTAGACGAGGCCAGAAGGCGTGGTATAGACGTTACATGCGACGCCATCCCACCGACCTTAGAGAATGGGTGGCACTGGGCTGTGGGAGTGCTTGCAACCCAAGTTCTCCCCAACTGGGCTTATGAAGGTGGATTAGAGAAAACTTTAGAGAGGTTAAGAGATCCAAAGACCCGTGAGAAGATGAAGAAGGATAACGACCCCCTATGGGGTGTCTGCAAGGAGGGAAGATGGGATCGGGTTAAGATCCTGCAATGCGAAAAAAACCCTGAACTTAGAGGGAAAACGATCCAAGAGATAGCCGAGATGAAGGGTGTAGACCCCCTAGATGCTGCCTACGACATACTGCTGGCTGAAGGTAAAGGTCTCACTAAGGTCTACATACTCGGGACATCGACCCGTGAAGAAACGGTATATCAAGTGCTGAAGCATCCGGCATGCTCTATACAGTCTGACAGGCGTGTCCATGCTCCCTACGGCCCCTTAGCTAAAGTCATGACAGAGCCGTTAGCGTATGGCTGCTTCCCCAGGGCGATCCAACTACTCGTCAAGGAGAAGAAGCTATTGACGTTGGAAGACGCCATAAGAAAGATGACATCCCTATCGGCTAGGAGGATGGAGCTTAGAGATAGAGGGCTGTTAAGGGAGGGTTTCTGGGCTGACATAACGATCTTCGACTTCAAAAGGATTCGAGAGACAGGTACGCTATAATACTCGGCTCAAAGAACAACACGCACCCAGCCTA
>CAZVJZ010000075.1:0-4532 GCA_964627655.1 uncultured Candidatus Bathyarchaeia archaeon | reverse complement strand
CTCAGTATCCAGAAGGCATAGAGTACGTCATAGTGAACGGGGAGATCGTCGTGGATAAGGGAGAGCATACAGGAAAGCTTCCAGGAAAAGTTTTGAGGAAGAACGTGAATGCGGCGAGGTAAATGTTTCCTTCTCCATTTTTATTCTATAACAATTTTTAACTGTATCAGGAAACCTTAAGTACGCATTCATTTAAAGTTAAGGTCGTGAAGAAACGTAAGAGTTGGCGTGAAAAGTTAGAGCGGCCTCAGGAACGGAAGATAGTCGTTACTCCGAAAGGCAGGATGCTCATACCTAAACCTGTGGATGTAGACGAAGCGGTCAAGATGGTCGAGGAAGGAAAACTTGTAACAGACCTTCAGATTAGAGAGTATTTAGCGAAGAAATATGGTGCCGATTACACCTGTCCCATGACTGCCGGGATCTTTCTGAAGATAGTATCTGAAGCAGCAGAGGAAGACCTGAAGAGAGGCGTAAAAAATGTGGCTCCCTATTGGCGAGTTATTAGAAGAGACGGGTCTCTGATAGACAAGTTTCCGGGTGGGGTAGAGGCCCAAGCCGCACACCTCAAAAGAGAAGGACATGTGATAATTTTAGCTGGTAAAAGGAATACGCTGAAAGTACTGAACTTCAAGGAGTCTATACAGAAACTTTAACTTAGGATTCTTTTTATGGCTATATACTGCCTCAGTTCGAGTTAAACGAGTTCTCCAGTAAAACTTCTTCACGTAGTCAACCTTCCCCCTGTACTCCACCGTTTACAAGAGAAAAATACCTGATCAGAGTTTAGAGGAGTTTACGGGGCAACGCTCCACCATTAACTTCGTTTTGGAGTGGTTGGATGGAGATAGTAGGAGACTTCTCCCACGATCTAGCTAAGAAGAAAGTCCTAGCATGACGGTATAGAAGCGCTAGGAAAGGCTTCAAGCAGCTTTTTGATAGGAAGGAATCTGAAGAAGCTTTAGAAAAAGGCGGAGTACACTTTATAGATAACATCGAGTTTCATAAAGGAATTTTTATTCCGATGAAGCTTCGAGAAACAAGAGGGGGAAGGACGCCTAAAGGTTAGACACCTTCCCTAAGAAATCCTTACACCCCAACTCTAGCAAGCTTAGATCGACGCCAATGTTGATAAACCTGAATCCTTGTTCTATCAGTTTGTTCACGTAGTCTATGCCGAACTTTGCGACACCTACTCCTGCAGCTATTCCAGGGGCCACTCCGGCGTCTATACATGCTTCTACCATTCTCTCCATGGCTTTAAGGACCTTCGGATGGAAGAATTGCCCTCTTAAACCCATAGAAGCCGACAAGTCTGCAGGGCCAAGCCAAGTTGCGTCTATACCCTCCACAGAGACTATCTCTTCGACCTTCTCGATAGCCTCTTCCCTCTCTATCTGAACGGCCACTAAAACCTCTTCGTTCGCTATTTCCAAGTACTCTTCAGGTGAGACACCCCAAGCCCTCGCCGGTCTTCCGGGTGCACATCCCCTCAACCCCTCAGGCGGATATCTACTGTAGCGTACAGCTTCCTCCGCCATTTTTCTGCTTGAGACCCATGGAACTATTATTCCGTAGGTACCTGTGTCTAACGCTCTCTTGATGGCGTTCATGTCGTTCCATACCACCCTAATTATTGGGCTCGCCGTCGAGCCGCTAGTTCTCTGAATCATGTCGTTCACGGTCTCTATGCTCCATGGTCCATGCTCTGTATCGTAGAGGACCCAGTCGAAGCCTGAGTTCGCTATGGTTCTAATGATTTCCGGATGCATCACTGAGAGTGTGACGCCTATAGCCGGCTTACCTGACTTAAGCTTAGCTTTAACATGGTTCTTCAATCCCATCGCCTCACTATAGCTTAGTCTACAGCACTCTACTTTTCTTCAGGCGATATTTTAAAATTCTCCTAACCACAATGGTTTATCGGTATGCAAGGGTTTAAACGACACTTCCTCAGGAAGAAGGAGTTAAAGGAGATCCTTAAGGCGTTCTCTGAGAGGTTAGGGGTATCGATAGAGGATTTATCTTTAAGCCTAAAGAAGGCTGAGGTTATAGAGACCTCAGAATTAAAAGTAATCTTAATCGACGGAAAGCCTAGAATCATCGAGATAAACGGTGAACTTTACCCGACCTTACTGTTCACGGAGATCTTAGAGAGCATCGCGAAGGTAATCGTAGATATGGGCGCTGTGCCGCATGTATGTAACGGTGCAGACGTTATGGCTCCAGGTGTAGTGGGTGTGGAAGGGGAGTTCGATGAAGGCGATATAGTAGTGGTTCTGGACGAACGGAATAGGGTGCCTCTATCCATAGGTGAGGCGTTGATGTCCTCCGAGCAGATTAGAAGCGCTAAGAGAGGTAAGGTTGTCCAAAACATCCATCATGTAGGAGACTCTGTCTGGAAGCTCTTGAAGGCTCTTTAATTTCTTTGTCAGCTTTCCCGGTGGGTTATAGCTTTTGTTGGACATATCTTCTCGCAGTCTAGACAGAAAGCACATTTATTCGGATCTACGACGACAGGCATATCATCCAACCACTCGAGAACCCCGAAACTACAGGTTTTAACGCATTCTCTGCATCCCGTGCAGCGGGCATAATCGATCTTTATCTCTACTACCATGCATGAAGCCTTCTCGAAACCTGCATGTAAAAAGGTTTTTCTATCTTAAATTCTTGAGGGCAGCCTTTATCCTCATGAGTTCTGCCTCTATCCTGTCTAGTCTAACCCTCAAATCTGCGAGGTCTACTCCTGCATGCGGTTGCATGATTGGTGGCTTAGCGGTCTTCGCTAAGAACCTTGGGCATGCTGGACCGTTAGGGTCTACGGGAACGCCGAGCAGTAGGCAGACTCCGTTCACAAAGTTCCGGCAGTCTTTATGGGTTGGAAACATTTTGTTTCCCTTCTTAGGCTAACGTTATATTTGTGCTATAGCACAAATATAACTCTTCCTAAAATCCTATCGTTGCATGAAACTATATTTCCTACGGTTCCATTAACTCTTGAGGTGGGAAAGTTGATAGTTGTAGAGTTCAGCATAATTCCGATAGGCGTAGGGATAAGCGTCTCAAAGTTTCTGGCTCCAGCGCTAAAGGAGCTGGAAAAGCGTGGAGTGAAGTATGAGGTTACGCCGATGTGCACGATTTTCGAGGCTGAGAGCGTAGATGAAGCCTTCGAGATAGTGAGGGTCTCTCATGAAGCAGTGTTTAAGACAGGCGTAAAACGTTTAGTAACAACTGTTAAGCTAGACGATAGAAGAGATAAGGAAAGGAGGATGGAGGAGAAGGTAGAGGTCCTAAAGGCTTTACTCAGAGAATCCAGATAACCTCTAGGTGAAGGGTTTGTCCTTCAAAATATTCGATAAGCATGCAGAGAGATATGAACGTTGGTACCGGGAGAACCCGCTTATATTTGAATGCGAGGCTAGAGTGATAAGGTCTCTAAACCTGACCGGTAGAGGTCTCTCGATAGGTGTAGGCACCGGAATCCTAGATTCTCAAGCGCCGGTGGAGATAGGAATCGACCCGTCAATAAACATGCTTAAATTCGTATCTAAGCGTAGAGTAGAGCCTGTTCAGGCTGTTGCGGAGAACCTTCCCTTTAGGAGTGAAGTCTTCGATTTCGTGCTCATGACAGCAACCTTATCCTTCTTACATTCTCCGGAGGAGGCTGTCCTAGAGACGTGGAGAGTTCTACATCGCGACGGGATCTTCGCGGTATGTATTATTCCTAGAGACTCTAGCTGGGGTAGGGAATACTTGAGAAAGGCCGAAACCGGTCACCCATTCTATAGTCACGCTCACTTCTACACCCTAGGAGAGGTCGAGGAGCTACTGGAAGACTGCTCGTTTAAAGTGGTTGAAGTTAAAGCTACGTTAAGCTATAAGCCTTCTGAAGAGCCTAGAGTCGAAGACCCTTCGATAGATCCTGCGGGCAGAAGTTTCGTCTGTATAAAAGCCGTGAAAGTCTCCATCACTTAAACCCTCTCCACGGAACCGGACTAACCAAAAATAAAAACGTTTATGTTGGCTAGCTTATCATTTGTTTCTACGGTGGGATCCCCCTTGCGTAAAGTACCTGTCATAGCGGTTATAGGGAGAAAGAAGAGCGGAAAGACCTCGCTGATCAAGTCTCTGATAAAGAGCCTTAAAGCCGTTGGGTACAACGTGATGTCTGCGAAGCATGTTAGTGTGAAAGACTTCACGATAGACAGGGAGGGAACCGATAGTTGGTGGCACTCGAAGATGGGAGCCAACCCAGTCGTATGCGTATCCGGATCTGAGACAGCGGTCATCTATAAGGATGGAGATTCGGTTTTCAGTGTGGATGAACTGTCGACCTACATGAAGGAAGATAACGATTTAATCCTGATGGAAGGCTTCTCGAGATGGATACTTGACGACGGAGACGTAGGCAAGATAGTCATGGTGAAGAGTGAATCTGAGTATGAGGAGTACTCGAAGAAAGTTAAGGAGCCTATTATATGTTTCTGTAGCTACTTCATCGGCGGGAGAGAAAAAATTTTAGCGGCTGA
>CAZVJZ010000074.1:894-6690 GCA_964627655.1 uncultured Candidatus Bathyarchaeia archaeon | reverse complement strand
CTGCGCACTGGACATAGGATCCTCCTCTCTATACTCTATTCTATCAAATTAAGGTATTATCTATTTCCCCTTTCGGATACCGATTTATAGACGGAGCCGCTAAAATATTCTTAGAATCTGAGAGGAATATTTGGTGGATGTGAAGTTGAAAGGGCTTAGCGACGGCATAATCTTAAGTTCTTCAGGCATAAGAGGAGTCTTCAACGGGACGTTCACCTTAGAGGACGCCGTTAAGATTTCGTTCTCCTTCACTAAAGTTATCGGTGAAGGAAGGATCGTGGTCGGCAGGGACACAAGACCTTCAGGGAAACCGATAACAGAGGCTGTTATAGCAAGTTTAACTTCCATGGGTAGAGAAGTCGTAGACGTAGGTGTAGCTCCTACGCCGACCATCCTACACGCTGTCCGGGACCTTAAGGCCGCCGGGGGGATAGTAGTCTCCGCTTCACACAACCCGCCCGAATGGAATGCACTCAAGCTCGCCGGGCCAGATGGACTACTCCTCGACCAAGAGTATTACAAATCGATCGAGAGGAAGGCCACAGAGGGTGCTATAGGCAGAGGTAGGTCGAGGCGCATCGGGGCGGTTAGGAATTGGAATCCGTTCCCAAGCTATTTCAAGTCGATCGTCAGCTATATTGACCGTGAAGCCGTAAAGTCTAACCCGGTGAGGGTGGCCGTCGACTGTGGAGGAGGGGCAGGAAGCCTAGCTACCCCCACGCTCCTTAGGAAGCTAGGATGCGAAGTTAAAACTATTCACTGCCACACGTGTGGGTTCTTTCCACGCCCCCTCGAACCTAACCAAGAGACCTTAGGAGACCTCTCACGGTTCGTGGTCTCGACAGAATCGGAAGTCGGGGTAGCGCATGACTGCGACGCCGATAGGATGGTATGTGTAAGCGAGAATGGAGAAGTTCTCAGACCTGATGAAGGCTTTGCCTTGATCGTAGACGGCGTGTTGAGGGAGAATCCAGAAGGAGTTGTGGTAACAAACGTGGCCACCTCCCTACTGGTAGACGATGTTGCGGAGAGATATGGAGTGAGGGTTGTGAGGGTAGCTGTCGGCGAGGCGAACATCGTTAGGGAGATGATTAGACTTAAAGCTAAGATTGGTGGTGAGGGGAGCTCCGGAGGGGTGATCTTACCGGCAGTCCACTACGTAAGAGATGGGCCTCTCGCATGCGCTAAGCTAGTAGAAGTTCTAGCCAAGGCGAAGACCAGCGTGACAGACATTTTAAAAGAGTATCCGAGATACTATCTCGAGAGGGTTAAACTGTCCTACCCGAAGACCGTTTGTCAGGAGATAATGAGCGAGCTAGCCTCCAGACGTTCAGGTGAAAGCCTAGATTTAACAGACGGAGTGAAACTATGTGGAGATGGAGAGTGGGTTTTGGTTAGGCCTTCAAGAACAGAACCTGCGATAAGGGTGTGGGCTGAAGCACGGAGCAGGCAGAGAGCTAAACAACTATGCGAAAAACTGGTAGAGGAAGTTGAATCCATAGCCTCGGAGCTAAAGTCTTAAAGCCGCAACCCATGGTGAAGACCCTTGATAGTAGCCTTGTTCGAGGACACAGAGTATGAGAATCTACTTCCACTCGTGTATATGCGTCCAGTCTTCGGCCTTAAAGCAGGGATGAAAACCCTCTTCGAGAGGGTGGAGGAGTACTTTAAAGGTTCTAGGAAGGCTCTCTTCGTGAGGGAGTATCTAGTCGACTACGTGAAGGCTTACTATGAATACCCTGTAAACGAGTCGGACGTGATAGACGAGGACGTACTATTTCTAAACGGTTCACTAGTGATGGATAACCAGCTCTACCGGGTTATTTCGTCAAAAATATCTGAAGGCGTGGCTGCGACACTCGACGGGAGACTGTTAGCGATTCACCTTCCTGAGAGGAAGGCTAGAGAACTCGTCGACAGGTTTAGGGGGGAACCATGGCCTAACTCCTTACTTAAGGGTCTTCCACTAAAGAGGGTTGAGTTAACTGGATCATCGACGGTTAGATATCCTTGGGACCTAGTCTCGATGAACAGCATGCTCCTAGAGAGGGATTTCCGAGACTCCGGTTTAGGAGGGGTTAGAGAAGGCTATCTGGACCCTAAGGCCGTCGTCTACGGCCATGAAGAAAACCTATACCTGGGAGAGAACTCGAGGGTCGAAGGATACGTGGTCCTAGACGTGAGGAAAGGCCCCATATACATCGGAGAGGACGTGGAAGTTCATTCCCACAGCAGAATAACCGGGCCGGCATACATAGACAAGGGAACAAAGGTTTACTCTGCTCTGATCCGTGAGGGAACGAGTATAGGGCCTGTATGTAGGGTTGGAGGCGAGGTTTCAGAGACTATCTTCCATGGATTCGACAATAAATACCATTCCGGGTACATCGGCCACTCCTATCTCTGCGAGTGGGTTAACATAGGTGCAGGAACCGTCGTTTCAGACTTAAAGAATACTTACGGCACAGTTAAGATGCGGTTCGGAGACCGAAGGGTAGATACTAAGCTGATGAAGATCGGATGCTTCATCTCAGACCACTCGAAACTCTCGATCGGAACCATGGTCTACTCCGGTAAGAGGATAGGCTTCTTCTCCCACGTCCACGGCTTCGTAACAGAAGACGTACCTTCCTTCACGATCTGGGCTAAGAGCTTAGGGGCCGAGCCCGTTGAGCTACGTCTAGAGTCGGCTATCGAAACCCAGAGACGGGTATACGGGAGAAGGAACGTTAAACAGACGGAGGTCGACGTAGACCTCTTAAAGAGGATTTACAGGTTAACAGTCGAAGAAAGGAGAAAAGCCGGAGTAGCTAGAGGAACTTTAAAACTTTAATAGACAGGAAAAGTATTTAAATGGAACGGCTATCTGATAGACTTCGATGGAGAGGCGTCAGCGTTGGTGAGGAAAGCTAGAATCCGTCTGACAAGCACGGACTACAAGAAGCTGGAGGAGGTATGTAGAGAGCTTAAGGAGATAGCCGAAAAGACTGGAGTCAAGTTCGTCGGTCCCGTACCCCTACCGACCAAAAGGCTTAGAGTCCCCGTGATGAGAACCCCATGCGGTGAGGGAACGAAGACTTGGGACCGATGGGAGCTAAGGATCCATAAACGCCTGATAGACATAGACGCCGAAGAAAGAGTCATGCGTAGAATAATGAGGATCAGGATCCCGGAGGAAGTATTCATAAGCATAGAACTCCTCTAAGGCAAACCTTAAACCTACTTCAACCACCCTAACACATATTTAATCGAACAAAAGCACTAAAAGATTATAGAATAGGATCTGAAAAAGCATTGAAACTCCGTCTAAGCCGGGGTGGCCGAGCGGATTAAGGCGCAGGCCTTGAGAGCCTGTGACCCTTCAAGGGTCGCATGGGTTCGAATCCCATCCCCGGCGCCAACCTTAACCCACGGTCTAGCGAACTAAACGATCGAGAGAAGTAAAGGGTTATAGGAAGGTTGCATCACACTCGTTCTATCACTAATATTCTTTGATAGCAGCTATTTCTATCTATTTAATGCTGATCGTTTACGTCGGCCATTTTAAGTCCTTCAAACCGTCCAAGGGATTAAAACTCTGAAAATCTAACTCATCTTGAGTAGTGTTAGTGAGCGCTAGCTGAAAATCATATAATGCGCAAATTCTTCATGAGATCAGTGATCCTCCGCAAGCCTTTTCTCCAAGCGTTATGCATTCTGTTACTGAAATAGAGTATAAGAGGCTATTCGTGATGGATGGAACGATCGTTCCGCCGAACCATCCTAGAGTCGAGTCGTTAAAGGTTCGCGAAAGGTTGATCGAGTATTATAGGTTGGGAGTCGTAGCCACAGCAGGCCTCATAGCCCACGGTAGGGGAGAAGCCTTCGACTACTTGATCGGCGAGAGGACGACGAGGAGCGCTCTTAAAGCTACAAGAGCGGCGGCTGCGGCCATGCTCCTAGCAGAACGCCCGGTAATATCAGTCAACGGAAACGTCGCAGCCCTCGTAGCCGAAGAAGTCGTGAAGCTAGCCGAATCTACAGGAGCAAAGATAGAGGTTAACCTGTTCTATAGATCTAGGAGGAGAGAGTCGGCTATTATGCGGGTGCTGAAAGAGGCTGGAGCTAGGGAAGTTTTAGGCGTAGGCGAGGCGGCTTCCATGCGGATACCTGAAGTCTGCAGCGACCGCAGGAGAGTAGATCCTAGAGGAATATTTACGGCAGACCTAGTGCTCGTCCCCCTAGAAGACGGTGACAGAACAGAGGCGCTGCGGAAAATGGGTAAAACAGTGGTCGCCATCGATTTGAATCCTCTCTCACGGACTGCACAATGGGCCTCGATCACCATAGTCGACAACGTCGTTAGGGCTTTCCCCCTCCTCGTAAACGAGGCGCATAAACTGAAAAACGAAAAAACAGAAACCCTTCAGGAAATCGTTTCAGAGTTCGATAACAGGGAGATCTTAACAGACGCTATTAAGACGATCGAACAGCGTCTTTTAGAGCTCGCTGAGAGAGGCGTCTACATTCCGGAGGCCATGGAATGCTATAAACATCAGGGAAGAGGAGGCACATGACCCGGAGGCTTGCGGTTACGAAGTCTAAGATCGCTGCGTTGTCCGCCATGTTTGGAGCTTTAGCTATAGTCTTCACACAGCTATGGATTCCACTGTACTTCGGCAATCCTAACCTTGGCTCCACACCTGTAACGTTGGCCGGAATACTCTGCCCATTACCCGTCGGGATAGCAGCCGGCATAATTAAAGGTATAGGAGCCTCTCTATGGACCGGACAGCCCTTTATCGAGATGCCGGCTGGCATAGGAGACGCCTTGATGGCGGCGTTAGCTAATCGTCTATCGAGACGATGGGGAAAGAGGGCGCGTGTAGCAGTGGTTGCCCAGCTGTCGCGGTACGTCTTCACCTCAGGCATGATAGCACTATACATAGGGGTTATAGTGTCGTTGGGCTCAGCTGGACCGGAAGCAGCTGTTTTTCAAGCGCTTCTGAAAAGGTTTCCTTGGTTTGCTCAGTCCATGTCTTTTCTACCGGCCTCTATAGCCGACGTCCTAATCGTTTGGATCGCGATCTTTCCAGCTGTAACGTTATCTATCGTAGCAAACACGCTTGTCTCGGCGATCGTGGTCGTATCGGCTGGAAAGAGGATAGAGAACTTTTTAAAGGCTTAGCTCTCTAACATGGTAGGAAGCAGCAAGACGCTTAAGAGAATCTAAGGAGACTTTAAAAGTCCGGGTAGAGTCTTAACTCGTCTACACTTCACGGCTTAATCAAAAAGTCTTCATGAGACTTCTAAAGTAACATTTTTATCTCTGGTTTTAGTGTAGGGTCACCGCTATGAAGCATTCACTTAAAGTGGGAATGAGTTTCGGCTTAACATCTGGAATAATAACGACGTTAGGGTTAATCGTGGGTCTACATTCCGGAACCCATTCGAAGCTCGCAGTGATCGGGGGAATATTAACCATAGCCGTAGCGGACGCCTTTTCCGATGCGCTCGGCATTCATATATCGGAGGAGTCGGAGGCTAAACATACGACAAGGGAAGTGTGGGAAGCCACGCTATCGACCTTCTTCTTTAAATTTCTTTTCGCATTAACTTTTATAGTCCCAGTTTTACTGTTAGAGCTTTCAATTGCTATAGGTGTAAGCATAGTTTGGGGGCTACTTCTCTTAGCCCTCTTTAGCCTCAACTTAGCTAGAGAGCAAAAGAGAAAACCTAGGGAGGTTGTGGCGGAACACCTGATCATAGCCTTAGCTGTTGTATGCATAGCCCACTTAGTCGGCGACTGGATATCGC
>CAZVJZ010000074.1:0-884 GCA_964627655.1 uncultured Candidatus Bathyarchaeia archaeon | reverse complement strand
ACTTTTAGTTAGAAGATTCATAAACTTATCTTAATCGAGCTTCCATCATCATCCATAGAAGCCTCCATAAGATTCTCGGAATAAAGAACCTTAAGCAGCCACATCGGATTGGTAAATTCTTGAAGTCATGAGGTTTAGGCATCTAGACGCTAAACCGCTTTTAGAGCGCAAAGTACATTTAAATTTATTTCCGGAGAGAGTGTTAAGCAGGTGTTGAGATTGACTGGAGAGATAGGTTTCGGTTTGATTGGCTGTGGGAATCAGGGTAGGTTGCTGGGTAGATGCTTAAAGGAGGTTGAAGGGGCTAGGGTGGTCGCCGTAGCCGACATAAACGAGGATTCAGCAAAGAGAGGTATGGAGGAAACAGGCGGCGAAAAATACTACATAGACTATCACGGTCTACTTAGAGACGGAGAGGTGGAGGCCGTTATAGTAGCCGTTCCGCATAGTTTACTTGCAGAAGTTTCTGTAGACGCCGCCGAAAGCGGAAAACACGTGTTCGTCGAGAAGCCTATGGGAGTAAACAGCCGAGAGGGACGTGAAGTCGTCGATGCTTGCAGGAAAGCTGGGGTAAAACTAATGGTCGGATACTGCCTCAGATACGACGAAACCGTTAGAAAAATGAAGAGTCTCATAGACAACGGGGCTGTAGGCGAGGCATGTCTGGTAACGGCCTTGAGAGAGACCCCCACAGCTAGATGGGCTAAGTGGCTTTTCGACCCGAAGATGGGTGGAGGCATACTGCTCTATCTTGGTTCACACCTGATAGACGAGGTTCTCTGGATCGTTGGAAGCGAAGCGGAACGTGTATATGGAGAATTAAACCTTGACCCAGAATATGGGATCGACGAAACGGTATCCTTTACGATCCGGTTTAAGAATAG
>CAZVJZ010000073.1:0-6859 GCA_964627655.1 uncultured Candidatus Bathyarchaeia archaeon | reverse complement strand
AGGGTTTATCGTGGGTTGAGCGCGTAAACGACGACATAGACAAGTTCTACGGCGCGTCTTTCGGGATAGCGACCACGACTTTAACCGTGGACGAAAGCCACACCATCACGGTAACGAAGTCCAACACCGACACCGTGGTCTACATCTCGCTTATCCTCTGCCCCTGGATAATCCCCTATGATGCCTATCAGCCTTTAAGCCTCGGCTTCCCGCAGGGAAGCACGTTATACCTGACCTTAGAACCGCTCATAGACGACCCCGCCAAGAACGTTAAACTCGGGAAGAAGCGGGCGGTCTCCTTAGGCGACTCGACGGACTATTACAGCACAGCCACGGGAACCGGCATACTATCATGGAATTACACGTTCGAGACTGTTGAAGTCGAGAACTGCGTGTTGTTGGTGGAAGGTTACGGTGCATGTATAAGCGTAGTAGGAATTGATGTGAGATGATAAAATTAAAAGGCGTTTTCATGGTTCACGGCGAAACAACCCTCCTCTTCATCGCAGACGGCTTCCCCGAAGGAGTCAGAGAGATCGAGATTCCTCAAAGCGAGATAGTAGACCGACTGAAGGAGCTGAAGCGGCTGACAGGCAGGAAACCGACGAAACAAGACGCAAGAGACATCATAAAAGTCATGGTCGATGAAATACGAAAGACCCGTGAACCGTTCCCACAGAGATTCAACTTTTCATCTTGGATTGGTGTGGACTTAGAGGCTGAAGAGAAGTGACGGCTACGATAGGCTCTAAAACCTTGAACGTGAAGCGCCTTTCGGTCGATGTAGACGCTATAGGCCCCTTCATAGACGACTGGGGAAGTTCAGGCTACACCCGCCGTTTAAGCGTGCTGGGGCTTAGACGTGAGTGGAGGCTCGAATGCTTCGAAAGCGGCGTGGACTGGGCGGACAGCGCAGCAAAATATCTGCAGGAGCAGGCGGCACAGGGAAGCGTCCTCGGCTTCACGGTGGATTACGGCGACAGGTACGCAGTGGACACAGACGTCTATGTCGATGAGGTAGACTTAACCCTCGAAAGTGGAAACGTGAATTACCGCAGGTTCACCGTGAAAGTAACTGAGGCAACTCCTTTCTCCCCGTCAGGCGTGGACGATAGCTGCGTTCTATACCTGCCGATGGATGAGGGAAACGGCGAGACAGTCTGCGATAAGAGCGGCCAAGGCAACGACGGGGCGGTCTACGGTGCAGTGTGGGTCGACGGGAAGTATGGGAAGGCGCTATACTTTGACGGAGTGGACGATTATGTGGAGACCGTGTCTATGTCGCTGGCTGCGGACGTCACGTTCACGGCTTGGATAAAACCGGACTTCGATTACACAGAGGAGGTTGCACGAAACATCGTTAGCTGGCGCATATCACAGTTAGGCAAAATCATACTGGGCAAACACAATACCGGTAAATTCCTTTTCGTGCATGACAGCCAAGACTTCGGCGGAGTGTGGACAGCTGCATCTTACTTATATCCATTCTCCGCCGGCGAGTGGATACACGTTGCAGGGACACGTGAAGGCAACACCCTACGCCTATACATAAATGGTGAGCTTGTAAAAACAACAGTAAATGATGGTATAGCAGATATTACTGGTTCAGCAGTCGTACGAGTATCTAAAGGCGTCTGGAGAGCATGGTTCGGTATTATCGATGAGGTTCACGTCTACAACCGAGCCTTATCGGAAGACGAAGTTCGCCAGCTCTACCTAAGCGGTGCTGCGCGTATAGCGGCTAAATCGCTTACCCCCACGCACGTCCAAGCGGAGTTCGAGCTCGCTGGGAGCAGACAACCAGCATTTGAAAGCGGCTACGTCGAGAAGCTCACGGTCGTCGGACTGAAACAGATATGGCGGCTGGAGTGTGTCGAGAAAGGCGTCCCGTGGGACTACAGTGCTGCCCGATACCTACAGTATAAAGCCTGGAAAGGCAGGCCAGTCGAGTTCAAGGCGCGGATGAACGGCCGCTACGAGACGGAGGAGGTCGAAGCATACATCACAGGCATAACCGTAGACCTCGTCGACGTAGACTCGAACGTCCGTAAATTCACGGTCGAATTGAGGGAGGCTTGAACGATGCTGTTACGAGGAAATTTCATGGTCGAAGCTTTAATGAACGTAACATGAAGCGGTCTGGGACGATCGAGACATCTTACTAGAGAAGCGTTTGATTAGAAAAGCATAGAGAACTAAATACGTGTAAGTGTGTGACTTCTCGCTTTATAGATCGATGTTGCGGCTTACTCTCAATCCTTACGTTCCGCCTTAAAAGGTCTTCAAGTAGAACTTTTTAGGCTACATTACATGAACTGCCGAGGCCTTAAAGGCTATGTAAACCTGTGTACTTCTATTGAGCTTCATTTCATCGAACGACCTTTTGGTGATTGCAGCGACGTATGGAATGCCGTTGACTTCGACTGTCAAGTTCACGATAGACCCCATATCCATGTAATCCACGATTCTTCCTTTCAACGTGTTTCTCATACTCGACTTTAACGGATGCTTCGAAACTATTATATCGTCTGGCCTTATTCCCACTATGCATCTTCCGGTCTTCGATGTAATAGCCTCTATAGTTATACCGTTTATGTCTATTAAAGCGACTCCCCTACGGTTATCGATTATCTCTCCGTCGAAAAGGTTTTCAAAACCCATGAACCTTGCCACAAAGTCGTTTTTGGGTTTGCGGAAGACTTCCTCAGGGGAGCCGATTTGAACTATAGTTCCATCCTTCATCACGGCGAGCCTCTCTGCTAGGATGTATGCTTCGAAGTGGTTGTGAGTTACGTGAATCGTCGTGATTCCGAAGACTTTATGTATCTTCCTTAACTCCTCTCTAAGCGTCTTTTGTGTGTTAACGTCTAAAGCACTTAACGGCTCGTCTAACAATAAGATTTTAGGCTTAACGACTAGGGCTCTAGCTAAAGCCGTTTTCTGTTGTTCCCCGCCGCTTAGGGTCTTCGGCCTCCTTTTACGTAAATGCGTTAAACCGATGAGTTCCAGAGCCTCGTCTACCATCTTCTTTCTTTTTATCCTCGGGAGGCCCCGCACCTTTAACCCGAACTCGACGTTCTCTTCGACCGTCATGTGTGGGAAGAGCATATAGTCTTGGTAAACGAATCCTATTTCCCTCTTTTCCGGGGGGAGGCCTGTAACGTCCTCTCCGTCGATCCATATCTCCCCGGAGTCTGGACGGTGAAACCCGGCAATCGTTTCGAGAAGCAAGGTTTTTCCTGCCCCTGTCGGCCCAAGGATAACTAGATACTCTCCGGTTTTCACGTGTAGATCGATGTTCTTAAGGGAGAAGTCCATCCATTCTTTACACAGGTTTTTGATGGATATCATCTTCCTCCCCTCCCGATTAACCTCAATAAGGCGAAGATGGAGAGGCATATTAGAATCAGCAGTACGGAGATAGGCCTCGAAACCGCTAACCCGAAGCTGGAAAACTTCTCCCATATCAAGATAGGTGCTGAACGCGGAAAATACGCTAGTATCAGGACAGCCGAAAACTCGCTTATTCCACGTGCCCAGCATTGGAGTATCCCGTTTAAGATAGAGGGGAAAGCTAGGGGAAACGTTACCTTCAGGAAGGTCGTCCACTGTGAAGCCCCAAGCGACCGCGACACCCTCTCGAATTTTGGGTCAACTGCCTTAAAGCCTTCCCTCGCGGAATTGACGAGGTATGGGAAGCTCATGAACAACATCGCAACTACTATCCCTAAGAAGTGGTCTTGAAACGTTACTCCTAGCCTCTTTAAGGGGGCCCCGATAATGCCTGAAGGGTTGAAAATGCTGAAAAGGGCTATTCCTGCGACTATGTGTGGAATCATCATGGGTAAATCTAGGATTCCGTCTATGAAGTTTTTACCAAAAAATTCCTTTCTTGCCGAGATGTAAGCTAAGGGTACGCCGAATATGAAAGCCGCAGCCGTGGATGCTGTAGAGGCTGATATGCTGATCCATATAGCGTTGATCACTTCTGGCTCCTCTATAACGTTGATGAACGTGGGGATGTCTGTTAGCTGGTCAAAGAGCAGTCCTCCCAGAGTTATGCAGGCGAAAGCTACGAGGAATAAACCGATAAAAAGAAAGGAAGCGAAGAACAGGTCTAACTTCAGTTTTCATCCCCCCTGTTTAATCGGGAACTTAAGAATTTTAGGTGGCATACCTAAGTTCGTTAAGGTCGATGGCAAAATATGTCGGCTAAATCCTCTAAATGTTTTCTGTCCCAACGTGTACTTCACAGGCCATAGAGTTTTATGGATGGTCTGTGAAGCTCCGTCTCCCTCGTATTGAGCTAAAGCGGGTGAGTAAATCGTATCGCTGCTATATGGTGTGGTATCTGACTTAATCGCCGTCGGCGCTTCAACCGACCTTCTAAGTTTCTCAGGTATGTTTCCGCTGCCGATCGCAGGGATGACGGGAGGCTGGCCATAGGACTCTAAGATAGTTCTTCCTTCCTTGCTTACGACGAACTTCACGAATTCGAGTGCTAGATCAGGGTTTGGTGCGTTTTTAGGAACTGTTATTCCGTAGATCACCGGTTTCGCGATGCATACTTTTCCATCTGCTTTCTCTAAATGGACTTTCCCGTAGAAGTCAGAGTACTTTAGCTTGGATAGGTTTATCTTTTCTGGTAGGCTCACGAATTTCAGGTTGTGTTGAACAGCTACGCTCCTATACTCGAACGCGTAGTCTAGACCGCCTTCCTCGACGAGTGCTATGAGTTCGACAGACTTCGACCTTATCACTACTTTAGTCGTATTCGGCGCTAAGTCTTCAGGCGTCTTTATGAGGTATACGCCGTTCTTCTCGTTTACGGTGATTGCTGTATTAGCTAATATTAGGTCGTCGAAGATCTTCGAGTCGTTGTAATATAGCTCTGCAAGTTGAAGTATCATCACCGCCCTGTATCCGCACGGGTCTAAGTTCGGGTTTGAGAAACCGAAGGTCACGTCTTTTCGTCTGAGTATATCGTACCAGTTCGTGCTGTCGACCTCGTCTGCATATCTGCTTTTCTCTTGATTGTAGACTAACACTACGTCGTTCCTCGCGAATTGGATGTACCAGTCTGCGTATTCGGTGTACATCATGTCAGGGATTAACGTGTAGTCTGCGACCGCTAGCACATCTACCTTCTTCCCGACGTCTGTTATCTGCCTGACGGCTTTCACGCTACCCATAGATTCCCTTTGAACATCCACGTAGGGGTGCTGCTTCTCGAACGACCTCTCTACCTCCTCGAACGGAACGGACAAGCTGCCTGCATGTAAAACCTTCAAAACCTTTTTTGGTGTAGACCCTCTCAGAATAATTATCTCAGAGAATATCAGGACCATGATGCAGATCGCTGCAGTTAGGATAATCTTTTTATTATGTAACATTCTGCATCTCCGTTATGTTTATTCATGCATTTCGAATACATTCACCGATATGCTTATATAAACTTAACGGTAAAACGATGATTCGTGTCCACTAAGAAAGCAGAGAGTAAAAGTACAGCGGCATGTAAAATCTGGCTGGAATATATGGGAGAACCTATTTTAGGGAAAGGTGGAGCAGAAATTCTCCAAGCCGTAAAGGAGGAGAAATCGATCTCCAAGGCTGCTAGAAAGCTCGGCATGTCCTATAGATACGTGTGGAACTACCTGGAAAGGATGAATAAGATTCTGGGAAAACCTGTGGTTAAGACTTTCCGAGGTGGAAAGCATGGTGGTGGAGGCGCAGTGTTGACAGAGACCGGCGAAGGCATCCTACGGGAGTATAAGCGTATGGAAGGCTATATGGACTCTGTTCTTTCAGATAGGGAGTATTGGGAGGCTGTAGGTTTGAAGATAAGCGCAAGAAACCGTTTAAGAGGAGTTGTAAAGGAGGTGAAGAAGGGGGACGTAACCGCGAAGGTAAAGGTTCAGGTGGATGCTCCCGTTTTCCTTACAGCGCTCATCTCTAGAGAGGCTGTTGAGGAGTTAGATATAAAGCCGGGCGACATGGTGGAGGCTGTTATAAAGGCGACAGAGGTTATGATAGCAAAGGAAAAGGAGCAGAGTTAGACCACTTTTTTGTCTAAGGGCTTAAACCTTAGCTTCAGAAACGAAAGATGCTGCTGTTTAGTTTTCACTTCTAAGCCTAGATCCTTTAAGTTAAATCGTGATACCCGGAACCTTTTTATGCTTAAAATTAAACGAACGTGAACTTCCACTTCGGAATGAAAATTTAGTTTAAATTTATAATATACTTCAATATTTACTTTAATGTAGTGGGCTTTTAGTTTTGATCGTTTGTGGGGGAAGGGGTTGAAGGTTAGAGACGCCATGAGAAAAGAGGTCGTTACAGTTGACGAGGAGGATTCTGTGATGAAGGCTTCGAGGAAGATGAGGGAGAGGCATGAAGGATGCGCTGTCGTTTTGAGGGATGGAAAGCCTGTCGGTATGGTGACCGAAAGGGATGTCACTTGGAAGGTCGCCGGCAACGGTTTAGACCCTAAAATGGTTAAGGTCAGGGAGATAATGTCCTCTCCGTTGATCACTATAGACCCAGATGCCGACTTCCTCGAAGCAGCTAGACTCATGTGCAAGAACAAGATTCGGAGGCTTGCGGTGGTTAAGGATCACGTCGTATATGGCGTGATAACGGCCGCTGAGATAGCGTCGAACTTGGAAGGCTATATGGACTCTGAGATCCGAAAGATCCTGAAGGCTGCGTTCTTTCCGTTTCCACACTAGGCGTACTCCTTCTTTTTGTCGATTTAAAACCTATTTTTAGATTATGCACAAAATGCATAAATAACAGTGTTTATATTTATTTTGTAGGGAAATGAGGCAGAGATGGAGGCGAAGAAGGGGTAGAAGGG
>CAZVJZ010000072.1:4005-6939 GCA_964627655.1 uncultured Candidatus Bathyarchaeia archaeon | reverse complement strand
GATTTACAGGAAGCTCTGTGGCGTCACCAACGAGTGGATATTGAAGGCTCCGGAGTGGATAGTCGATAGAGGTTTCATCCTAGAAGTATTAACCCTATACATTCCCGGCTGGGTTGAAGTCGACCAGATAGTTAAGATAGCCGAGTTGATAAAATCTGTGGATCCATGGACTCCCTTCACGATACTCGCTTTCTTCCCCGCATATAGGCTATCTGATGTCCGGAAGCCGACCCTTACGGAGATGGTTAAATCCTACTTCGCTGTTAAGTCGGTCGGTCTTAAGAGGGTTAAGCTAGGTAACTGCAGAGTATTCGCCGAGACACGGGGAGAATGGGAGAATCTACTGGAGCTCGTTGGGCCTGAAGCTATAGGATAGACTTAAAAACAGATCTTTAGTCTTCATGGAACGAAAAATCTTTTCTTTTAAACGCCATAAAATATTATCTATCCATAAACTCGATTGTGGTTGAAGAAACTTGACGCCGACGGAATTAGTGATATATCTGTTAATCTTATCCGGCTTCTCTGCAGCGTCCGCACTTGCTGTGTATGCGCTTCGGGGAAGAAAAGCTGAGAGAGAGGAAGCCAGTCCGCCTATAGAGCCTCTTCCAGCCTCTCCACCTATTCAAGCCTCCTCCCTCACTTCCAGCCTCCTCTCAGAGGACGTAGATAAAGCTCGTAGGGAACTCAGGATCCTAGATGTAGAGAGGAACATCTATAGCTATGCGATCCGCCACCTCTACGAAGCTTATGCTGAGGGTAAACTAACCGAGGAGGAGAGGGATAGGTTAGCCGCAGAGTATAAGGAGCGCATGGTGAGGATAAACGAGGCGATCTCCAGAAACCAATCGATAATAGCGCTCTATGAGCTGGAGAAGATGAAGGAAAGCCTGTTCAAACTTTTCAACGAGCGTTTCGACGAGATAGAGCGGAAGATAAAGGACGTAAAGAGAAGACTGGGGATGGAGGTTCATGAGGAAGCCGTCTTACCGCCCGTTGAACTGCCTAAGCCTGAGGTCGAGCCTGAGTCACGGCGAGAAAAGAAGCCTGTGAAGAGGGCTTCTAGAAAGTCTCGAGTGGCAGAGCCTCCTCCTAAGCCCGAGAAGAGCGAAGCCGATGAGAGGATAGAGAAGATAAGGGAGGAGGTTGAGAAGGTCCTCCAGAGGCTCGAGCAGATAGAGGTCTAACCATGTCTTGGATCGAGGATGCGAAGCGTAGGGCCGCAGAGGAAGCCTTAAACCTGGTGAAAGACGGATACGTCGTCGGTTTAGGAAGCGGTAGCACGACAGCCTACTTCATAGAGGGTTTAGGTAAACTGGTCAGGGAGAACGGGTTTAAGGTTTTAGGTGTAGCCTCCTCCTACCAGTCCTTCATACTAGCCGTGGAGAACGGTATACCCCTAACGACCCTAATAGAGCATCCTCGCCTAGACCTTGCAGTCGACGGTGTAGACGAGATAAACGGTAACTTAGAAGCTATCAAAGGAGGCGGAGGAGCTATGACTATGGAGAAGGTCGTGGACTCCTCTGCCGAACTATTCGTAGCGATAGCAGACGAAACTAAAGTCGTGAAGAGCCTCGGCGAAAGCAGTCCAGTCCCATTGGAGGTTCTTCCAGCAGCCTACAGGGTCGTCTCGTTGAGATTAATGAGTCTGGGCGCTAACCCTATGTTACGTGCGGCGAAAAGTAAGGTCGGTCCCGTCGTGACGGATAACGGTAATCTAATCTTAGACGCCAAATTTGGGAGGATAGAGAATCCAGCAGAGTTAAGCGTGAAGCTTAAGGCTATTCCGGGGATCGTCGAGACAGGGTTATTCGTCGACCTGATAGACGTGGCTATTATAGGCGGAAAAACAGGGGTATATCGGCTGGAAGGAGAGCGTTAAAATCAAAATGTTTTTGAGGCTATGGGCTCTCAGAGGTTACCTTTAAGTTAAAAAGTTTGAGCGACCTTCTTCTGTTTAAAAAGAAGGTAGACATCCTTTAAGATTCACGGAGTAGTTTTTAGGTAGCCCTTCGCTCTCAGCCATCCGACCTGGTTTCTCTTGTACCGCCATATTATGTCTCCCCTCTTTTCGAACTGGAAGTCCCAGGGCGATACGAGGACTACGTCTCCACGTCTCACCCAAGCTCTTCTCTTCATCTTTCCACGTATCCTGCAGAGGCGGTCGTGGCCGTCCTGACACTTCACCAAAACCCTTTCGTATCCAAGCATCTTCTCTGCTATTCCTAGAACGTCGCTTCCCTCAGGTAACATCATCTTCTTAAGTTCCTCTTCACTCTTCACTTTCTTCTTTCCCAAAGTTAGGCCTCTAGCTTACCTTTTAGATGTCAACAGTCGCTTAAATAGGTTCGGGAAGTAGAATCCGGAGACCGAGGAAACGTTATCTTCCGCTTTAGCTAAATGGATGTTTGGTGGAAGTTTCAAGATGATGAAAGAGAAGGAGATAGCCTTAACTTGGATCGAGGAGAACAGGAAGAGGCTAATCGGGGTCAGCGACGAGGTTTGGAGATATGCAGAAGTGGGACTCCAAGAATATAAGACGTCGAACTTAATCTCAAGAGAGCTCGAGAGACAAGGCTTCAAGGTCGAACGTAGCGTTGGAGGAATGCCCACAGCGTTCATCGCTACTTGGGGAGAAGGGTCTCCCACCATAGGAGTTATGGGTGAACTCGACGCTCTACCCGGTCTCTCCCAGAAACCCCTTCCCTACAGAAGTCCTGTAAGGGAGGGGGCTCCGGGACATGGATGCGGCCACAACATACATTGCACCTCAGGTATGGCGGGGGCGATAGCCGCTAAGGTAGCGATGGAGGAGTGTGACGTCTCGGGCACTATCAAGTTTTATGGTTGCCCTGCAGAGGAAACCTTGATCGGTAAGATCTGGCTGGTGAAAGACGGATATTTCGAAGGTGTAGAGGCCTGTTTAAGCCA
>CAZVJZ010000072.1:0-3995 GCA_964627655.1 uncultured Candidatus Bathyarchaeia archaeon | reverse complement strand
ATCCTGGCATGGTGAATACGGCGAGACTGTCGAGCAGCAACGCCGTTAACTCCGTGAAGTTTCACTTTTACGGTGCTTCCTCCCATGCTGCGGCCTCGCCGGAACAGGGGAGAAGTGCTCTAGACGCAGTGGAACTTATGAACGTCGGGGTCAATTATCTGCGGGAACATGTGATCCAGGAGGCTCGTATCCATTATGTAATCGAGGAGGGAGGTCATGAACCGAACGTCGTTCCAGACTATGCTCGGGTCTGGTATTATGTGCGTGCACCTGAAAGAGAGCAGGTGGAGCATATCTATAGGCGGGTGCTGAGGATAGCGGAGGGAGCCGACTTGATGACTGAGACGACACATAAAGTAGAATTCATAACCGGATGCTATAACATAATACCTAACAGAACGTTAAGCCAGCTCGTGGTCTCCAACATGAGGGAGGTAGGTGCACCTAAACACACGAAGGAAGAGTTAAAGTTCGCTGAAGAACTCAGTAAGTCTATTCCTCCTGAGCAGAAAGTTGAGTCTCTGAGAAAAATGAGTCTACCTGACTGGGATAAGCTGGTAGACAGGTACTTCGATGAGCGGATCCTTGACCCATGGGATGAAGGAAGGGTTTCGGCTGGATCGACGGACGTAGGTGACGTAAGCTGGGTGACACCGACCATGGAGTTTAACACGGCATGCTGCATTCTAGGCACGCCTGGGCATAGCTGGCAATTCACCGCACAGGCGGGTATGAGTATCGGCCATAAATCGCTGATCTTCGCCTCTAAGGTTTTAGCCTTAAGCGTCTTAGACCTGATGATTAAGAGGGATATTCTGAAAAAAGCTCGGAGTGAGTGGAGGAAACGCTTGGCAGGCCGCGTCTATAAGTCGCCTATCCCTGCAGGTATGAAGCCGCCGTTAGGTCTACTTAGAGGATCGAAGTCTACTTAACCCTATATTTTTCCAAGGCTTTCTCGTCTAGCGTGACTCCTAGTCCAGGCTTCTCAGGCACCTTTACACGTCCGTCTTTAACTTCAAGCGGGTCCTCCACTAAGGGATGCTCCCTCAATCGGTGTATGAACAGGGGGCTTGGTAGTACAGCGTTTTTGAGTACTGCACCTAAGTGGACTTGAAAGGCCTCGCTTATGCCCGTTCTACCGAATCCCTCGATCCAGATAGGCCTGCCACGGAAGACGTATCCTCTTCCTTCGTTACCGCTTGCCTTCTGTTCTCCGCATGCGATCTCTGCTATAGCGGCAACTTTCATCGTAAGCGAGATTCCAGGCTCCTCGACGACGTAGTAGTCGCACATACCGGACGTGACGGCTGCTATAGGGTCCGCTCCATATCTTACACCGATGTGGTCAGCTATCGGTATGTCGACCCTGCTTCTTATGGCGAGGTAACCGTTAATGTCGGGGTGGGGTAATGGTGTTTCGATGCAAAGAATGTTATACTTCTCGACTGCTCTGATGAATTTGATGGCCCTTGATGGAAGCCAGAAGGTTCCGTTCGCATCCGGTATTATGGACAGTTCTGGGGCGGCCTCCGCTATGCTCTTAACCTGCTCGACAGGGTCTAGGCGTGGGCGAACCTTAAACTTAATCGTCTTAAACCCGCTGTTCAAAGCTATCGAAGCCTCTTCGGCTATGAGGTCCGGCGGAAAGTTGTGGACCCAATAGCAGACGGAAACCTCGTCACGGTACTTCTTGCCCAACAGCTTATAGACCGGAACCTTAAGCGACTGCGCCACGGCATCGTAGAAAGCCTCTTGTAGAGGCCAGTACTCGTCATCCATCAACAGGTCTAAGGGATCTCTGCCTATGAGTTGAGGAATCTTGCCTCTCACGTCCTGAGGGTTTTCGCATAAACCAACTATCCCCTCGTCGGTGTGAACCTTATAGAGCCAAGACCTGTGTGTTTGAGCCGCCCAATCCATGTGTCTCCTTATCTTCTCTTTCCAAGGTATGTCTATCTCTATAGCCTCTATCTCGGTTATCTTCATCTCTAAACCTCCTTCCTGTTAAGACTTATAGGAGGCTCCGCGTTTTAAAGCCTTTCATAGAGCATCCTACGGTTCCAGCATAGAAATCGTTCGATAGAAC
Source organism: uncultured Candidatus Bathyarchaeia archaeon (assembly GCA_964627655.1). Classification (GTDB taxonomy): domain Archaea; phylum Thermoproteota; class Bathyarchaeia; order Bathyarchaeales; family B24-2; genus B24-2. Next base: position 1,909 of record CAZVJZ010000072.1, on the reverse strand, counting down.
GGTTCTTATCATAAGTTTTATGCACATAACTTTTAAATTTTCGATTAACATACCATAATTCCCCTCGATTGTCGAAATCATCCATTGCTGATTAAAAGGTGGAGGGGTGCCGACTTAAAACGGCGAGATTGTGTGAAACGGGCTTTACGAACACTGCTTATATGCGTCTTCATCGCTATGATAGGTCTCGGCATAGTTTCACCTATCATGCCTATCTACGCATCGGATCTAGGGGCAACCGGAGTGTGGATCGGCTTAATCTATTCGAGTTTCTCCTTGTCTCGTGCCCTGTTGATGACGCCTATAGGTAGAGCGTCTGATACCCGGAGTAAGAAGAAGATCATGTGTCTTGAACTTGGAGCATACGCTTTAGTGTCTATCCTCTACGTGTTTGCTTGGAGCCCTCCCTTCCTGATGGTCGTTAGGTTCATACATGGTGTAGGCTCCGCTATGGTTATACCCGTCGCTTCAGCATACGTTGTTGAACTAACTCCTAAAGGTGAGGAGGGAAGGTATATGGGGATGATGAACATGGCTATGTTCACAGGCTTCGGTGTAGGTCCCTTGATAGGTGGATATTTAACGAGCTTCTCTTACGCTGTCACTTTCTACGCTATGACTGCTCTCATATCGGTGAGCCTACTTCTAACCCTGATTTTTGTCCCTGAAGAGAGTAGCTTGAACATAGAAAAGAGGAACAAACTTGTTCCTTCACTTAGAATCGTTATGTCAAACAAGAGGTTAAGAGGAATATTCATCTATAGGCTTATAGACGCTTTCGGTAGAGGAAGCATAATGGCTTTCCTCTCCCTCTTTGCAAACCAGACTTTAGGTATTCCCCTACCGACGGTCAGCTTGCTCTTGTCCGTCGGGATATTAGCTAATTCTCTTCTTCAGACACCTATGGGTGTAATCGCAGATAAGTGTGATAGAGCGGCCCTTGTAGTAGGTGGATTGATAGGCTCCCGGCTACTTGTACATGTACTCATCGAATAACTTAGTGAACTTGACCATGTCTCGCCTTATAGTAGCCATAGGAGCTGCTACGTCTCTACCTGCACTCTCAGCGATCGCCGCTGAAGAAGGAAAGAAGATAGGGCCTGGCTCGACTATGGGGCTCTTTAACACTGCCATGAGTGCAGGTCAAATAATGGGCCCGATAATTTCCGGGATCCTCTTAGACGTATACAGCATACACACTATATTTAGGTTTACAGGTTTAGTTTGTGCAGTGGGGGCCGTCCTCTTTTACTTCATTACACGATATTAAACCGTTAAGCATGATCCCCTATGTGAGAAAGGTCTGGTGAGTTTCCCTTTCGAGGAATAGTCGACAAGATGATGTGTTCTTATAGGTTGGCGATAACGTTCATCTAAAACCAGAGCATAATCTTTTAGCGTGAAATGAGAGGTCGTCGGATGGGAGGGGTCGAGACGGAAGGCCACTATACGATAGACCTTATAGTTAAGACTCCGCTTGGCCTAGAAAAGATAGCGGCCTCTAGGATCGAAGAGCTGGGTGTAGCGTGCCGTGTGAACCCTAAACCTCATGGCTTCCTCGGCTTGATAATCGTTAGTGAAGTACCTAAAGAGAGAAGATGGGAGCTAGCCGATAAGATAAAGAACGAGGTTCCAGAGGTCGAACGTGTCCTGGTATCGGAGGAAAGCGTCAAAGCAGACTTGGACACGATAGTAGAGTCCGCTGTCCGTGTCTCCAGTAAGTTTCTCGATAAGAATACAAGGTTCGCCGTGAGAACCGTTAGACGTGGAAGACATCCATATACGAGCATAGAAGCAAATTGTAGGGTGGGCTCAGCGATAGTCGAAGCGCTAGGGTCTCCCGTCGACCTCGAGTCTCCAGACAAGATAGTCTGGATCGAGATAGTCGGAGACTCCGCCGCGGTAGGTG
>CAZVJZ010000071.1:0-7052 GCA_964627655.1 uncultured Candidatus Bathyarchaeia archaeon | reverse complement strand
GATATAGCATTATCTTTTTTGGAAAAATTAAATTTCATAAATTTTTCCCCCTTAGTATTGTTAAATAAACTTAAAAGAATAAAAAATTCTTCTTAAATCAGCCATTTTTCTTATCCCAATCATATATAGCTTTTAAATCGTAAGCATATTCCAAAACTTATAAATTAGCAGATCATCGTTTTGGACTATTACCTTACCGTTGCCAACCACTATGAGTTTACATTTTGGTCTGGTAAAGGCAACATTTAAACGGTTAGGATTAGAAGCGAATTTTAATGCTCTTCGAGTGGTAGCTATAACAACGTTTCCTTCACGGTCATAGAAAGTCGCTATAACCCTGATATATTCGACCGTTAGAGACCTCCTATTTTTTATTTTTTCCTACAACGTGCAAGAAACTGACAGTCGATTGAGGATTACTTTCTGCTTCCGCGCGCTATATTCGCTTCTGCAACATCATAGCATTTTTCTTTTAAGGTTCTCACCGTATGGAATCCGCTAAAACCTTTTGCTCCTGTAACAACAATCTTACCATTCTATTTTTGTCCACAATCTTACTTTAGGAACAAGAAAAGGCGGATAGACCTGACCCTCGAATAAAAGGTTGACATAGCCTTCCAGAACCCTAAGCAGATTAATCTTAATTACTCTGAAGTCAGGTAGCAATTTCTTGAGTCCAAAGGTACTGTTGTCAATGTCAAGGGCTATTTTAATTTTGAAGTCGACGACTACACAGTTGTAGTAGTCCAGGCAGGGTTTACCTTCAACTAGTTGGTAGTCTAGCGATTCTTCCTCAATAGCACGGCGAATAGGCTCAACGGATCTTTCACGTATCGCTTGGATAATCGCTCCATAATGTGCGTAGATGCCATAGATCTTGCCATTTTCTAGCCGGAAAGTTGCACGCATATACGTCAAGAGGATCACACCTTCCAATAGAGCATAGGGCTTACTCATCGCTTGCTATTGGCGCGATAAGTCCAAGTTCATCGTGCATACAGATCCATTCTCCATCTCGCTTCTTCTCGTAAACGAACCGAGGATCTATGAATCGGTGAATGTGAAATATTATCAGCATACTTAAGGTGGTTTTATCTTATTTATAGAGTTTATCCGCATTTAGTCAGTCTTTCGAGTGTATCAGATAAATTCCCCGGGCGTGTCAACAGTCACTACTAAAACGTCTATGCGGTCAGTTACTGAAAGTTAGTGATGCGTTCTTCGGAATCTAAATGCAAGATAGCGAAAGGAGCTTTCTCTCCAGGCTTTATGATGTCTAAATATGTGAATACTGACTCTGTTCCTATCAAATTGTTGTTTTCATCAAAAACCGATTTCTTAAAGATCCGGATCTATGCGAGTTAACGTCGGTCAAAACTTCATATAGCGCACCACAGATATAGTCTTAAGGTGGCTTAAATGCCTAAACGCGGCTACGTCGGCCTAACCCTTAAACGCGAAGTCGCAGACCTTCTAAGAGCCAGAGCCAAGCAAACCCACATAGGAATAAACGACTACCTCAAAACCCTCCTATTGGGACCGTCCCGGGACGGTCCCAACACCAAATAACACCATTCAACTAAACCCAAACCTAACCCTAAATCAAAGATACATCCCAAAACAACCTTATTTCACGAAAATAAACGCTGGGGGGATGCAAGAGGGGCGAAGAACCTCTGCTGGAGGGCCGCCGCGGGGATTTGAACCCCGTCCGCCGGCTCCACAGGCCGGTGCGCTCTCTGGAGTTACAGGCTTAACCAGGATACGCTACGGCGGCCACATTAATCCCTAATCTACTTTCGACCTTTAAGTTTTTCTTTTCTGGAATTTAAGGGTTCAAGGAGCGTTCATCGGGGAAATTAATCTATTAGTGAATTGAGCCGGAAATAAGCAGATGAAGAATGTTCGTTAAAACTTATCTAAGGATCCTCGGTATGATGAACGTTAAGTCTGAGTTACCGTAGGAGACTATGTTTACGTCTATGTCGTAGAGCTCCTTCATCGTCTTTTCGTTTATCACTTCACGTGGCCTTCCGGATGCTATCACACGACCTCTCTTCAGTAACACGACTTTATCCGAGAACATGAGGGCTAGGTTAGGGTCGTGCTCTGTCGTCAGGACGCATAGATCCTCTCTCTTTGCTAGGTCTCTTACTACGTGTAGGACTACAGCCTTGTTTTTGAAGTCTAAGTGTGATGTAGGCTCGTCGAGTAGTAGAATTTTTGGTTGCTGGGCTAAGGCTCTCGCTATCAAAATCAGCCTAAGCTCGCCTCCGCTTAACTCTGTATATGGTCTTTCAACGAGCTCCCGACATCCAACCAGCTCAAGTGCTTGATATGCGATCTCATAATCCCTATTCGACGGAACAGAGAAGGGTTTAAGGTGTGGGGTTCTACCGCTAACGACTATATCTATAACCCTGTATGGAAAGGACGGGGCGTGTATCTGTGGCACATAACCCACAAACCGTGCAAGGTCTCTCGGTTTCAGTTTCGATACGTCCCATCCATTCACATACACGCAACCTATCTTCGGCTTTAATAAGGCGCAGAGGCATTTTAAGAGTGTAGTCTTTCCAGAGCCGTTAGGGCCTAAGATAGCCGTTAACTCGCCGCTGGACATCGTTAACGATACGTCTTTCAGGATAGGTGAAGAGTCGTAGCTAAACGTTAGGTTATCGACCGTAAGCGTGCTTAACCACCCCACACACGCATACTCCTTCTCATCAAGTATAGAAACAGGGGGGCTCCAACGAGCGTCGCTATCACCCCCACAGGTATTTCGTATACCCATATAGACTTCGCTATTGCGTCGGCTACTAAAAGGAAAGTAGACCCAAACGATAGAGATGTTAGAAGTAACTTCTTAGGGTCCGACCCTACTATAAGCCTCGTTAGGTGAGGCACTATTAAACAGACCCATCCTATTATCCCGGCCACGGATACGACAGAAGCCGTGGCTAGAGAAGCCAACGCTACGATCGACGCTCTCTCCCTTTCGACCTTAACTCCGAGGGTTCTAGCCTCCTCGTCTCCCAAGGATAGTACAAAGATCCTCCAGTTTAAGAGAAGTATGCCTGTTATTCCCGCTACCGCTAGAGGCATGCATAAGAGTACATGACTCCAAGCTACAGCGTTAAGGCGTCCCGATATCCAACCGACTATCGCTTGAGCCCTTTCAGGCTCGGTTATCAGCTGGACTAAGGTGAGCAACCCCTGAAAAAGAGCGGTTACGATAACTCCCGCCAGAACTAGCGAGATTGGAGAGAATCCGCCTCTCACCCTAGAGATGGAGAACGCCATGAAAACGGCTAATAAAGCGAATAGAAAAGCGAACGGCTCGATGAACAATCCGTATCCTATTCTCTCGAAGCCGAAGGCTATCGATAGGGCTGCGCCGAAAGCAGATCCGGAGGATATACCGAGGGTGTATGGGCTTACAAGCGGGTTTTTAAGCGTGCTTTGAAGCGAGGCTCCTGTCACGCCCATGACCGCACCGAATAAAGCTGCCATGACGGCTCTCGGCAGTCTTATGTTGAAGAGAACTATCTGGAGGGCGGTGGGGTTAGACGGCCTACCGAGGAGCCTCTCTAAAAAGAGAAGGGGGATCAACGAGGGAGATAACGGGTATTTTCCCAGAGAAACATGCAGTAAAAAGGCTAAAAAGGGGATAATCACTATGAGTACAGATTTTGGTTTAGATGGAAGCACCGCTTTCTTTCTTAAGCTCCGTATATAATCCGTCAACGCCGTACACCGCCTTGAATATTTCGTTCCCCTCTCTTTCAACGTCTAGGTTCCTGAATAGGTTCGGATGGAAGAGCTTGGCACGCTGAAATGTAGAGATAACCGTTCCTGCAGGGTCGAAGCCGAAAAAGCCTAGCCAAGTCACCCTGTACACTTTACCGTTCTTCACGGCTTTTATGGCTTGCCAGTCAGGATTATTCAGCAGGTCTTCCGGGTTAATCCCCTCACGTCTAGGGATGCAGACACCAGGTATGATTATTATGTCTGGGTTCCAACGTATCACCTGCTCCAGGCTGACTTTCATCCAGGGTCTCGTAGCGTTCATACTCTTGGCCACATTAACTCCTCCGGCATAGTCCACTTCGCTGGACCATGTTAAGGTGGTTAGTGGATCGTCGACCATGGTTACGTATACTTTAGGCTTTTCAGAATCCGGTATGGTGGAGGTTATAGACGTAACTTCTGAGAGCTTCTGCTCCAAGTAGGTTTTCAGCTGCTCTGCTTTTTCTTTCTTCCCTACAACGGCTCCGATTATTGAGATTATATCGTAGCTCCAGTCTCTTGTACCAGGCGGGTTAAACCTTACACAGACCACCGGAACGTTTAATGTAGTCTGTATGTTTTCAGCTAGCTCCGGGTTATCGGTATACATGAAGACCACATCGGGACTTAATTCGGCTATCTTCTCTAGGCTAAGCGTTCCCATAACACTACCTACATCTGTAATGCCACTTATCTGTGGAAAAGCCTTCGTCAAAAAGGGGCATATACGACTAGAACTGTCTAAACCGACTATCCTATCCCCTACTCCCAACGCGAATAAGACACGCGTTGCCTCAGGCCAGAGACTCACTATCCTTTCAGCCTTTTTAACATACACTTTTCTCCCGAGCTGGTCTATTATTTCGACTCCAGATCTTTGAGAAGGATTCTGAAATGCGAAGTATAACCCCACGACGCAGGAGGTGAGGATGATGACCAGCGATAAAATGGTTATCCAAGCCTTCCTCATTGAGAACACTTCTCCTTTAATGCTCGCTCTATAGTATCCTCTACACGCATCCCCAATTCCCTGACGATCCTTACGGTTATCGGAAGCAGGTTGACGAACTCGATGCCGTCGAACCGCTTAGATTTAACGTAGCTTCGCCTTGAACGCCAAGACCCTACCTTATGCACGTGGGCTCCGAGGTGTATGGCCCTATTAGCGCCGGCCATGATCGCAAGCGGCAGTAACTGTAGGTCGTTCATTACTCCGCCTATCCCTAAGTCTGCTTTCCTTAATATGAGCCTGGAAACCGCTATGACCTTGGCGACCTCATACGATAGGGCGGGTCTGCGGTTTTCGAACGGCGTACCGGGAATGGGGTTAAATCCTGTGATGCAAAAATGGTCTACGCCTACTTCTTTAAGCCAGAAAATATGGTCGACATAGTCTTGGTTGCTGCTTCCGATGCCAACCATCATGACGCTGTTCAGCCTTAAGCCCACGTCCTTAATGGTTTTAGCGAACTCCATCCTCGCCTGAAGACTGTCTCCAGGCTTCGCCTCCATAAAGACCTTTTCGTTGATCGTTTCCAGAGATGAGCAAACCTCTATTACGCCGAGAATCTTCAACTTCTGTAAAGCGTCTCTAGAGAGGCAGGGGCCTACGTTAACCCATATATCGAGGTTTGTTGCAGACTTCACAGCCTCTACGGCTTTCAATACTAGATCGTCTGCCCCACTCCACAGGGTACCTCCGCCTACCTCGACCCTCTTGGTACCTGTTTCTTCGATCAGTTCTGCCCCAAAAGCTACTTCTTCAGGCGTTAGGAGGTCCCAAGACGAGTTTCCCCTAACGCTTCTTCCACAGTATCTACATGGAGGAGAAGTGGTGCATGGGACTGAGGGGCCGATAAATCCGTCGAACTTAAAGATGTCGCCTGCCTCACGTCTTCTAACTTCGCTTGCGACTCGGAATAGCTCCAGCAGGTCTTGGTAGGTCTTCGTCTCCTCAAGCAGAAATAAAGCTTCTTCTCGTGTGATCTCTCTGCCTCTAACATCCTCTAACGTCTCATAAAGCTTCATCTTCGAGACCTCAGTATTACGTTTTTGAGAAATTTTAATACCGAATCTTATTAATAAATTTTATTCATTTAGTAATACCATGCACGCATAACCGTTAAGATCCTGTGTTAGTTCCCGTTCTCCAAAGTTGCGTACGTAGAATTTTAGCATAATCGAAGACTCGTTATGACTATCATGAGGGGCAGTTGTTATCTAAAGCGTATAAGTTGCTTTCTACACACCGTAGCTTACCTTTTATCAAGCTAAACTTCTGGGATCGGATGGCTATCGGTTTCATACATCATTCCATCTCACGAATCTAAGTTTCTCGAAGCATCTGTTACAGAAGATGTGGCCTAACTCGTTAACCATGAAGTCTACTTCGTTCCCACATCTCGGACATTTAAGCTCTCTACGTTCGACCTTAACCTTCAACATGCGTTCATAATCCTGGATTGTGTAAGGCGGCATAACCGATCAAGCTTATTTATATACGTGGATCTTAAATTAATTGATGATCCCCCTTCGACCGTTCTCCTTGATGTTCTTCTTCACAGTCTTCTCCAGCCTCTTTCTCCAGAGCTATTCGGCACACTCTAACCTAGTCCTTGTGGCCGACGTGAACGGTGAGATAACCATGGCTACCAGAGACATGATAGAGGACGTGCTGAACGTGGCCGAGAAGGCTAACGTCCGGCTAGTGATAATTAAGCTTAACACCCCCGGAGGAGAAGTAGAATCCGTTCAGGAGATAATGAACCTTCTTGAGAACTCGGAGGTTCCGATATGCACGTTCGTTTATCCCCCCGGCTCCAGCGCCTGGAGTGGAGGAACATACATCCTTATGGCTTCCCATATAGCGGCTATGGCCTCAGGGACCACCATAGGTTCATGTCAACCAGTATTTTCTACGGGTGAAGTAATAAACGCCTCGAAATACGTGAACGCTTTAACCGCCTTGATGGTTCACCATGCAAGGCTGCATTCCAGGAACGAGACTGCTGCCGAACTGTTCGTCAGGGAAAACCTTAATCTAGGGCCGGAGGAAGCTTTGCGGGAGCATGTTGTAGAGCTACTCGCAGACGATGTTAAAGGGCTCTTATACAAGTTAGATGGACTCTCGCTTTTACAGTATAGGACAGGGAACGGTACGACTCGGTGGGTGCTCGTAAGCGTTGAGGAATCTCAGAAATACGATTACGTGAAGCGTTTCGACTTCAACGGGATCTCACAGGCCGAGCTAGACGAATATACAC
>CAZVJZ010000070.1:0-7183 GCA_964627655.1 uncultured Candidatus Bathyarchaeia archaeon | reverse complement strand
CGGACTACCTCTTGAGATATGCGTGTGTAAAGAGATAAGTAAAGAGCAGCAGAAGATAAAGGTGCGGTTGGAAGTAGGCAAGTGGAACAGGAAGAACACGATAATCGAGGGGTTAAGCGATAAGGAGACCGACCTAAGCAGGCTTGCACAGAAGCTCAAAGCTTTTTGCGCATGTGGTGGAACAGCCAAAAACAGTCAGATATTCCTTCAAGGCGACCACAGGGAGAAAGTTAAGGAATTTCTGATACAGATGGGGTATCCAGAAGACAACATAGAAGTGCAATAATTCCCCCAAGGAAGACGGTGAGAAACGTGCTGAGAAAACTGATAAAGGTATTTAGGGAACTGAAGCATTCCAAGCCTTCCATCATAGTATGCCCTAAATGCGGTTCGACAAAGATTCATCTTGCCTCCCGTCTGGACTCATGGCTGATGCCAGCGATCTATGTGTGCGATGAATGCGGCTACCATGGACCGATAGTTATGGAGTTAGAGGAAGAGAGATCTAGTGGATCTACAGACTTCGAAGGTTAAGGGAAGATTTAAATTTTAAGAGCGCTTATCCTCTTTTGCCAAATAACGTAGAGATGTTAAAACGTGAGTTCGATAGAAGAAGAATTTATTAAGACAGGGTCTCTTAAACCGAACATGTGGAACCTGAATTTAGTCGTGAAAGCTGTTAAGATCGGTGAAACTAGGTCCTGGTTCTCCAAGAGAGATGGAAGCGAACACTTAGTCGCTGAGGCTCTTGTCGGAGATGAGACAGGAACAGTACTCTTAACTTTATGGGACGACCAGATCAAGATGATCGAGAAGGACTCGGTCTACGAGATAAGGAACTGCCACACATCCATCTTTAAGGGTTTCCTAAGATTAAACGTAGGCAAGCATGGAACAATCACGAAGTCCAGTAAAGTCATAGAGGAAGTGAACCTCGAGAACAACTTGTCTGAAAACCTATATCAGCCAACTTACTGGTTCTCGCCTAGCAGTCGCCCTTTTAGGAGACGCAGAAGAAGACGGTAGAGACCCTCCGGTGGACAAGTAAAAGTTTTTATCAGGTAGACTCCCATAGGGGAGTATGGTGAAGCATGTATATCGATAAGGAATCCTTCAAGAGGATGTTCCCAAACCTATACCGAGAGATCGAAAATAAAACACAAACCGTGAAAATAGACGGTGTGAGGTTAAACGCCGATGAAGAGAAAGACGAAGGCGACGTTCTTCGAGGGTTCATTCCCGGAGCAGTGGATTATATAAGGCGGTGCGATAAGGTCGAGGAGGCGGAGGAGATAATCCTTTACCTGAAGTCTAGGGGAGAGATCGAGGAGGAGTATGCGGACAAGCTCTTAAAGCAGCTAAAAGAGAAGGGTTTACGGAGCTTCGGCCCAAAGAAGGAGGACGGATACTACTTTAAGATCGCAGGTTTAAAATAGCCGTATAAACGTTAAAGTTTTAACACTTTGAGGGGCAGGAGTATGGTTACTATAAGTAGAGTAGACCTCTCGAAGATTTACGCCCTACTTCTCTTATCCCTATTCCTCGCTTCCTCAACCCTCACCGTATATACGTTTTCTGCGTCTACTACAAAAGACGGCACAGCCGAAAAAAATATGAGCGACTTGGTCTGCCGAAGACTAACTCGCGAAATCACCATAAGTCATTTCTGGCAGATATCGATTGAGGACTTCTATAAAATCTCGAACGTTAAGGTCGATAACGCAACCTCGATCTCGCAGATAAGCCTCTGCTTACCGCCGGACGCTAGAAACGTGAGGGCATACGACGCCGTCGGACAGCTGAAGCTAGAGGAAGGGAAAACCGTAAACTCTTCATTAAAAGTCTGGAGGATATTGCTCCGCCAGACTTTAAGGGAGAACGAGACAACCTCCTTTACGGTGAATTATGAACTCGACTCCAGCAAGCATATAAGACAGGTTGGGTTGGAGGACTATCTTTTCACTCTAAACATGAGTGTAGGAAACGTCACGTACGAGTCTATCTATCTCAAGGTAAAACTACCCGAAGGAGCTTACCTCACCGAAAACCTGTCAGAAGATGCGAATTACAAGGTCGAGAGAGAATTTCTATTACAAGTCGTCTGTTACACCATAAACGACCTTAACCCAAACACCTCCGTCAAAATCGCTTTGAAGTATCATGATTCGATCTTCAATTCTTCGATTAGGCCTGTAACCATAAGCTTTGTGCTTGTATTTATAGGGGCCATACTAGCAGGCAGATTTAGGGTAAGGAGGGAAGTTGCGCCTGAGGTTAAAGCACCTCCCAAGGAGTTAGTCCGTTTCATAAACGCTTACAGAGACAGGCTAAACATTCTGGAGGAACTGCGGTCTTTGGAGGACAGGTTTAAGAGGGGAACGATCTCCAAGAAGAGTTATCGGAAAGAGAAAAGGCGGGTAACTAGGTTGATGCTTAACGCAACCCGTGAACTCGCAGAGGCTCGGAAGAGACTTGAGATAACAGACCCTAAGCTAAGGGAGATGCTGAGGAGAATCGAGGTAGCCGAAACAGAACTTGAGGTCGTCGCCAAAGATGTAGAGAGGGCGGAGCACCGGTACCGGCGAGGAGAGATCTCTAAACGTTCCTACGAGAGTCTGCTGGCTAGCTATCTGAAGAGAGAGGAGGAGGCTAGAGGAACCATAGAAGAGATACTCGCCAGCCTCAGGGAATTAACTGCTTAAACGATCCACCATGTTTTATATAAGTATCCGAAGTGGGACAGCGTTAGATTGATTTTAGAGGGAACTTATACGAGAGAGGGAAAAGGAAGATACGACCTAGAGAGACTTAGAGAACTGCAGAGGAAGATAGCATCCCGAGTTATAATCGAGGATTCCTTCAAGATTCCTGTTCGAGCGGTTACAGGGTTCGATTTAGCATACCTAGACGATGAAGCAGTCGCTGCAGCCGTAACCATGGATTACAGAAGTCACCGAGTGATCGAAGAGAAAACTCTGGTCTGGAACGTTTCTTTCCCTTACGTCCCTACCTTTCTGTGTTTCAGGGAGGGGCCTCCGATAATCAGGTTGATGGAGAGGTTGAAAGTAAACCCAGACGTTCTAATAGTGAATGCTCACGGAGTGGCTCATCCACTCTTCTGTGGTTGCGCCTCCTATGTTGGAGTATTGGTGGATAAACCCACGATAGGAGTAGCTGGAAGTATGCTCTGCGGCGATTATTGTGGTAAGCCGAGGGAGGTCGGGGAGTGGGTTCCGTTAACATATGAAGGGAGAACTGTGGGCGCAGTCCTGCTGTCTAAGAGGAACTGTAGACCCATATTCGTTTCGGTCGGACACAAGATAAGTTTAGGTTCAGCCATAGAGATCGTAAAGCGTCTCTTACTGTCCCATAGATTTCCTGAGCCTCTAAGACTAGCTCATGTCTTAGCGAACAAGGTTAAGCGAAGCCTAAAACTAGAAGCGAGAGTCGAATGTAGACGATATCCTACCGACCTTGAGTAAGGCATCCTCTTTAGGTGAAGGCTTCCTGACCATACTTATCAAGGTGGAGTGCCTAGAGGGGCGTTCGACCTCAAGTTTGAAACCGTACTTTCTGAAGAAGCCTACCCCGCCGTAATGTGTCGAGAGTAAGATCTTTTTATCTCTGAAGTCCTCTAATATCTTCTTTATGAGCTTCTCGCCGTATCCTCTACCCCTAAACTCAGGTTCTACGTATAGGGTATGTATCCTAACGGTATGTCGGTCCTCGGTAACGGTTGCTCTCCCTATCGTCCTGTTTGACCATGTCTCGAGGAGGGTATAGAGAAACTGTGAATCGACTTTCTTTTTCGTTATCCTCATCTCTCTGTCTCCATGAATTTTGCGGAAAAGAAGGTTTAAGACCATATATAGTTTTTGATTCCGTGAATTTTGAACCGAAATATTTATAAGTAAGTCTATGCTTACTCTTTCTCTAGAGGTAAATTACCTTTAGGTATTTTACCTGCATTGAGAGAAGGTGTCTAGAAACGAAAGCTACGCAAAAAGCAAACTTAAAGATAAAATGCCCTGAGTGTGGTAGTGAAAACATTCTAATAGACGAGGAAATGGGTGAACTAGTCTGCGGTTCCTGCGGCCTAGTGATCACCGACGACATACTGGACAGCAGGCCTGAGAGAAGAGCTTACACACTAGAGGAGAAGGAGGACAGACAGCGTACCGGTAGACCGACAGACTACGCTCTCTTCGACAAGGGACTATCCACCTCGATAACGATCAACAAGGACATATTCGGACGATCTCTGTCTCCGATGACCAAACAGAAGATGTGGAGGCTGCGAAGATGGCATATACGAGCCCAGATGCACGATAAAGGCAGAAACCTGATGCAAGCCATGGATGAACTTCAACGTCTCTCAGATAAACTAAACATCTCGCAATCGGTTAAGGAGACTGCAGCCATAATCTACAGGAAAGCCTTAGACTTAGACTTGGTTAGAGGACGCTCGATCCAAGCGATGGTCGCTGCATCGCTGTACGCATCATGTCGTCTAACAGGAACCCCTAAAAGCTTGGATGAGGTTTCAGAGGTTAGCCTGAGAGATAAGAAAGAAATCTCATAAGGGAGCTAGGGATGAGCATGCCTATCCATGATCCCATGGGTTTTCTACCCCTAATTGCGGATAGGGCGGAGGTTTCGGGTGAGACACTTAGTCTGGCGGCGAGGCTCCTTAAGAAGGCTAGGGAAAGAAGGCTTGTGATGGGTAAAGACCCGAGAGGACTTGCGGCTGCTATCCTCTACATCGCATGCAAGCTAAGGGGGGAGAAAATAACTCAGAAACAGATAGCGGTGGCGGCCGACGTAACAGAGGTAACTATACGAAACAGGAAGAGGGAGCTCCTTAAGAGGCTTGGGATTAACCTTAAAAACCTCAGTCAATCAGAGTTGTTGACCTCATAGAATCTTAAGCTATTTTTACCCTTTAAACATATGAAAAACTGATTTGGAAACCCTCAAATAGACCCATCTCACATATTAGAATCTATAGGGGTATGGGGAAAGGTCAGATTTCATGTCCCGTTTTATGATGTACAGAGGTAGGTTCAGAAACAACAGGATTTTCCGCTGGTTAATCGAGGAGTTTGCCTCCTTGATCCCTGACTTCGACCCTTACGGCGAAGACGGATACTTGATAGACTTCGCATACAAGGACCTTAAAGCCACCTTAAAAGCTTCCAGAGGGGTGAGGGGCATTCATCTGCTGGGAGTTGGAAGAAGACTCGAAAGACTAGCCGAGTCTAACCCTGATGAGTTCCGTTCTTTCCTTAAAGTCTGGGTAAGTAGGTGGCTGGAGAAGTGGAGGGAGAGAGTAGTACCATTCGACATGAAGAACAGGAGTCCGGGCTATGATGAAGAAGGGTTCCACGACGCAAAGCGTATTTATAGGAGTATGAAGAGGAGAAGGGAACTCCTAGAACTGGTCCAGCAAAAGCTGATCGAGCACGGCGAAATATGTATGGTGAAACTCATAGCGGAAAACCTGATCCTAGGAGAACTTTCTAAATACCTTTCGGAGAGGAAGAGGAAGAACGTACCCATATTCGAGCCGAACCCGGTGAAGCTATACCAGAGGATAGTGAAGCAGATAAAAAGGATAGCTAAAAGGAAGGATCCTTTGGTATACCTGAGGCTGAGGCCTTTCAACCCCTACTTTTAGACTAACGAGTTTAAAAATAAATACAAAGAGACGCTTTAGTTTAAACATCCTTCTATGATTAGAAAGTCTTCGCTCCGCTCTAAAACGCTCTTTTTCCTGTTAAACATGGAAACTAAATTTTCTGTGCGGCTTCTTAGGAATCCTCATTCCCACTAATATTTGAAAAACAGATTTTGTATATCAGAGTTTTTTGAAACGAGATAGAGGGGGCATGTTTCATCGGATCGTTGAGATTTATTTGGAAGAAACCTTAAATCAAGGTATCATAGATTGGGTGTCTCTTAAAACGTAGCATGCTTATGGATTTCTCTATGGTTCCGCTTGGGAGCCTGATACAGAGAGAATTAACTATCGCTCCTCCCTCGTAGAATTTAACCCCGTCCAGAATCTCTCCTTTAGTGATGCCTGAAGCAGCGAAGACTAGCTCGTTGCCTCTAGCTAGATCCTCCTCCATGTATACCTTATCTATCTCAACACCCTCCTCCCTGAGCCTATCCATCCTCTTAGGGTCGTCTTTAGGGTCACGCCAAACCTTAACAAGCATGCATCCCCCAAGACACTTAATTGCTGTACCGGCAATCGTAGCTTCAGGACCGGCACCCGCACCCAATAAGAGATCTATTCCTGTCTCTGGAAGACAGGTTGCTACAGCTGCTGCTATGTCCCCGTCTGGAATGAGGATTATTCTAACCCCTAGCTTTCTCAGTCTCTTAAGTAACTGCATATGCCTCTCTCTATCCAGCATAATAACGGTGAAGTTCTCTAGGGGCTTACCTTTAAGCTCCGAGACTGTCTTTACGATATCCTCTATAGACATCTCTAGCGAGATTTTACCTTTGGTTTCAGGTCCAGATGCGACTTTGAAGTAGTAGCCGTCGTCCGGAAGAACCTGAAGACGGCCTCTAGGGGCACATGCTAAGGCGGAGATAGCGTCTTTCCTACCCTTTGCTGTAGCAGTCGTTCCATCAACAGGGTCTATAACAAACTCAACTTTAGGCCCCGAACCTGTTCCAACCTTCTCTCTTCTACTGAAGGCGGGGGCATTGTCCTTCGGTCCTTCACAGACGATTACTTCACCATCGATCTCGCTTTGATTCATCACAGTCCTTGAGAACTCGACGGCCTTCTGATCAATAATCCTTTCATTTCCCTGACCCATATGGAGGGCTGCGCCTACAGCCGCTGCGATAGTGATTCTGGTTAATGATGGAGCTAAAGCCCTTAAGGAGACCATAACCATCCCCTCTATAGAGATTGATAGATCGGTTTTATTAAATTGGTGTTGCTGAAGATTAATTAGTTACTTCGACACTGAGATTTAGTGAAAGAGGAAAACTTGAAGCTTTAGGGTTATTATAGACATAAACTGAGAACCACTAAATTAACAGGCTTCCTGAAAACCTTCAGAAAGAGAAACCTAAAAATTATAGAGTCTAAGACCTTTTGATCATGAAGCCCGGTGGTGTAGCGGACAAGCATGGCGGGCTTTGGACCCGTCGACGGGAG
>CAZVJZ010000069.1:5114-7277 GCA_964627655.1 uncultured Candidatus Bathyarchaeia archaeon | reverse complement strand
TTAGCTCAGCTTCTCCGTTAACTATCTCTAAGTATACGGGTGTGTCTGACGCCCCCTCTATGACCACGATGTCGAAGCCGGCGAACTTCAGAAACGGTCCCCACTCTCCTCCAGAATTACCGCTTCCTATCGAGCCTGTAAGAGGCGATTTAAGGGCCATCACATGATATCTTCCAGGTGAAGGAAATCCAGGTATGCCTGTGCCTGGCCCTGTAGCGAAGATCAAGACGTTCTCTGGTCCTAGAGGATCTATGTCGGCTGGAGAGACACCTTTCCTCTTATACTCTTTCAGATATTGATAGAGGAGGTAGGTTGCGTAACCCTTTCCACCTAGATACTTCTTGGCGACTTCTTCGCTAATAGGTTCTTTTTTGATGTTTTTCGTCGTTAAGTCTACTTTCAGAACGTTCCCCATAAACCCGCCTGTCATTCGTTCACCTCTCCAAGAAAATAATATTAAAGTAGATAAACGTTTAAATTTTTTCAGAAAAAGTCTCAATACTCCACTTCTACCGTGACTCCTCCTCTTTTCAGCGATTTATAGCCCGCCAGTATCACAGCTAGGGTCCTTCTCTCCTCCTCTCCTGAGGTTAACGGTTTCTTTCCACCCTTTACACAGCTCAGAAAATGTTTTATCTCTTCCGTGAAGGTATCTTTCTCGTCTACTTTCACTCTTATACAGGATCTTGGGCCTCCCATCTTCTCGCTGTATACCTCTAGTTCGCCTTGAAAGGTGGTTATCGTACCATGTGTTCCGTTAACTATCCACGGGCAGCCAGAGGGGCTGACCTCTCTAAAAGTCTTAGTCGAGAAGCTCTCGGTTATCACCCCGACTGCGCCGTTTTCGAATCGAAGTATGGCGGCTATGGTGTCTTCTCCCTCCATTTCAGAGAATGCCTTCTCAGCCTTAAACAGAGAGACCTTCTCGATTTCTCCGACGATCATCCTTAGAGCGTCGACGTCGTGTACTCCTCCCGCCATCCAGATGCCTCCGCCAGACTTCTCTAGGTCGAGGAACCATGGGCGTTCTCTTAGATAATCGTGCATCTCGTGGTCTCTGAATATCCGAGCGAGAAAGACCTCACCGACATAACCCTGTTCGACCAACTCTCTAACCTTAATGTTTATCGGGTGGAACCTAACGTTCTCGGCTATCATAAGCGTCACTCCAGCCTTCTCAGAGGCCGAGATCATAGCATCCGCCTCCTCGAGGCTGTTAGCCATAGGTTTTTCGCACAACACATGTTTACCCGCTTCAGCCGCCTCCACAGAGACTTTCGAGTGGAGATAATGTGGAAGGCATATGCTTACGGCGTCTATCTCAGGATCCTCGATAACCCTCCTATAGTCTGTGTACCAAGCCTTTATACCCCACTTCTCTGCTAGGGTTTTAGCCTTTCTTTCGTCGATGTCTACCACGACTGAGACCCTGGCTTCTCTGACCGTGGTGTATGCTCTAACATGTTGTTCGCCAGCCCATCCGCAACCGATAACTGCTACGTTAAGTCTAGAACCCATGGCCGTCGCCTTCTGAATGAAACAGTATAGTAGGTTTAGGGTTATAGCTTCAGATAATCTTGCGCATTATCTTGTGGGTTATATCCGAGCTTCTCTTTAGTTTCGGAGAGGTCGAAGATTCTTGGAGTGTTATTTGAGACCCCGTAGAATATACCGAACCTCAAATCTGTTTCTAGGCTCCTATGTATCAGCTGCGCTATGTCGCGGTTGCTTATCCACATGGAGATAGTCTTTTTCGGCGGATAGATCGGGTGGACTCTCTTGCCGGAGAGTAGTTCTCTAAAGAGGTGAGTTGGGTCCTCTAATCCGGGGCAGGAGCCTATTCTCAAGCAGATCACGGATAACCCGAATTTATCGGAGTAGTATCGTCCAAGGGCCTCTCCGAAGACTTTACTGACACCGTAAAGGCTGTCTGGTCTTATCGGTGCGTCTGGACCGACAAGGTTAGATTCGAGTACGGCGAAGCCGCAGGCATGGTTTGAGCTGGCGAACACGACCTTCTTTACTCCCGAGGCTCGGGCGGCCTCGAAGACGTTGTATGTGCCTATGATGTTTAGCTCGAGGACCGAGTTCCACGATGCATTCACCTTCGGATCAGCCGCTAAGTGAACTACGGCTTCTATGTCCTTCATGGCCTTCGCTACA
>CAZVJZ010000069.1:0-5014 GCA_964627655.1 uncultured Candidatus Bathyarchaeia archaeon | reverse complement strand
TGTTCGATGATACATTAACCTCAGCGAGTAGTAGTCTCTATAGAACTTCCTGAAAATTCTGCCTATACGTCCTCCAGCCCCTGTTACGAGAACCCTCATACCCTGAGGCATAGTTCTTCACCTAACCTTTAGCAAGACTAGAGAACGATGAACGCTTTTAAGTTTAACCTCCTTTTTAGCGGCTTGACCTTTGACTTACCTATTAATTCGCCTAAAACTTGCCGTGTGTCGAATTCAATAATATGTTATCCCGGTGTTTCCTTTTTATCTTAGTGTGTCACCCATTATTTCGGCGGTGTTAGGGCTTGTCTTTCCTGAGTAACGACGTTAAGAGGACGAGTAGGCTGCTACGTTTAGGTGCTGAGGATCGAGTGTTAGAATATGAAAGGCGGCTTGCCTCGGTGAAAGGCCTCTACGAACGTCTACTTTCAGACTTTATAGTTTCAGGTTTTAGTTTCGAGCAGGCTTACGAGACAGCGTTAAAGTTCTTTGGGTCTCATAAGGTTCGTTTCGCAGGAATCGATGGAACCCTGTATTCCAATCCGTTGTATGACTTGATGATATTCTTCGGTGGAGCATACGCTGCTACGGGCACGGTTACCTTCAGAAGAGACTCTGAACCTCGAGTGGACTATGACTCAAAGTTCCTCAAAAGTGGAGTAAGCCTCTCCAGCGTGGTTCCGATATACATCAACGAGGTGCCTGAAATCGACCAAACCTTCTTCGACCTCGATGAGTCAGGTGAACTTACGCCTTCTAGGCTACTCATAGACCAGGCGATCGTCAACAACGCCACGATAGCGAACTGGATCATGACGTTCGCTGAATATTACTTAGCCTACAGGCTGGCCTCTGATAAAGCTAAAAACATCCGAATAATCCTAATGGACCGCACCCTATCCGGTGAAAGAGCCGGTTTACTCTACGACACTTCGAGACGTGAGCTATGGAAGGTTAAATCTAACCTCCTGGGCATCGAAGTCGACGGTGTACCGATCGACAAGAAAGACCTCGATTACGGGAGATACTGTATCAGAAACTCGAAGCTCGGTGTCCCTCCTCCTAGAGGAGACTTCCTCCGGTACGCTATAATATTCCTAATTCAGGAGGCTGGACCATTAACCCTCGATGAGATATGTGAAAGGTTGGAGGTGAAGGATGAGAAACGCAGAAAGAGGGTTGAAAGGCTTCTACGGGCCTCTGTTAAGGAAGAATATCTGGTCTTAAGAGGCGATAAGTATGAGGCTAACCCACGATACATGGATACTTGGGATCGCCTGAAGAAGCTCGTTAGGAAACTGGGCGACCGCTTCTTCTTTCACGAGGGTGAGGAGGGCTTTAACGTGATGAAGGTCGTTAAAGGCGGGAGAGAATCCTGGCTTACCACCTTAGACATAGCTTTCCTTTCACTCTTCTGTCTAGAGATGCTGATCGAGGAATGCTGGAGACGGAGAATACTGCTGATCGGACTAACCAAGGATACGGCCGCCAGAGACTTTAAGCGGCAGCTAATCCCGATACTCAACAATGAAGGGTTGTTACGTGGTTCTATAGAGCCAGAGGAGTTGGAGGATCTACCGAACACGGACCGTATGATTCTCCAATCCGCTTCGGTCCAGAACCCGGATAAATTTAAGGTTCCATGGTGCACGGTCGAGTATGATACATGCTTTAAGACGATGGTTCCTGACAAGAAGCTCCGGAAAGGCTATATTCGTGGAGCTAGAAAAAACAGGATCAGCCTCGAAAAAGTCTTCCTTAAGAGTTATGTTCAGCTCTCACAGGCAAACCGTGACCCCTTGTTGAGAAGCAACGTCTTACTCACCGAACGTTTGGTTCATCCAGACTTCGACTTTAAAGACGAGGCCGTAATGAGGTTCTGGAACGAATTCAGCTCAGCAAAGGAGCCCGTGGAAGCGATCATCTTTAAAAACCGAAGCATAGAGAACAGTCTTCAAAACATGGTGATGGTGCTGTTAAAATCTATGACTGCACCCAGTATCCCAGAGGCTTTCGGCCATAACAAACCTCTCTTCATAGCCGACAAGGTCGCTAAGTGGCATTACTCCACCTTTAAGAGGATAGTGGACAGTGCGAAAGACTGGATACTAAACAACCGTAGATTAAGGAGGTTCGTGTTCTATATGAGCACCTTCAGGGAGAGGAGGGCTAGGATAGAAGCTGCTAGGAGAGAAGTGTTATGAAAACCGGGATAAGGAACCATAAAAATACTGGTTACCTATAATTTAACGTGAAAAAGGTGTTTAACTTGCCCGTCTTAAGCAAAGAGTCCTTCAGGAAGTATTTTACGGACCTCGACGGAAGGTTTCATGGACGTTTATCAGCGGTCATTCCCGCTTACGTATCCTCCTCAGCAGAGTCTAAGTTTACCGGGGTTTCCGCCAGATACGAGTGTAGGATTAAGGTGGAGTATCAAAAGGACTTGATGGGTCTCCTAGAGGAGGGGATGCTGCTTGCGGTGAGGAATTTTAAGCGTGTAGAGGACGGTGTCAGGTTCACCCTCATGGAGGTGTCTCGGGTTTGGCCGGAGCACTTCGGTTTAAGAGGGCTTTCAGACCATGGCTACTATCCTATGCAGTTCGAGGTAATCGAACAGAGTGAAGCCGATTGGAGTACAGACGATAAGGCCACGATGATCATCCAGATCAGCGCTATACCGATAAACTACGACCTCGTACTTCGAGAGGACTGTGACCCTGTGTTCGAAAAAGGCTTCTCTTACCCCGTTATAGCCAGCGAAGCCTATATACTTAACATGGAGATGATCAACCGAATGTATAACCAACGTATCGCTGAGAAGCTCGATGTAGACACGAGAAAAACAGTGAGCGATGCACGTAAGGATCCACGTCTAGGAATAGTTAAAATGTTTCAATCAGTAGAGTCGGAGATCCCTATCTACGTTGACTTTGAGAGTCTAGTGCGCTATCACTTCGGGATCTTCGCTTTCACGGGCGGAGGTAAAAGCAACCTTCTAAGTAACATCCTTCGTAGACTCATATATCACTCTGGAGAGACTAAGGTCGTCGTCTTCGACATAAGCTGCGAGTATCCGTTCCTCCTAATGGACGTTTTCGCCGACCCCAAGATAGGCTCTAAGATCGTTTTTGAGCATAGAGTGGATTCGGTCGAGCAGATGTACAACTCGATCGTTAAGCCTAGGGAATACGAGAACGACCCTAGAGTTTTAAGCGGTCTTCGAAACATCATGGACCTTAACCGGGTCTCCTACTATGCGAAGCCTCGCTTCAAGGTTCCCACGTACGGGCGTTTCCTGGACGAGTTGGAGGAGCTACGGAAAGAGTCTATCCGCCGCCCCCACTACATCAACGCTATAGACGAGATCCGTGAATCCGTTCTGAACTATATGGACGAGAAAGGCTATGTCGAAAACCAAGAGGTCGACGAGGACTTCGTCCGCTTCATCGATCACATAGCTTCCTTCATAGTATCTCAATTCAAGGTTCATGAATCGAGCGGTTTATATGCTTGGGCGACGACGAGGTCTACCATACTAAACATCTTGAAGAGGAAAAGCGGTTTAACCGAAACGTTGACTTCCGGAGGATTAACGGCTGAGGACCTGAGAAAGCTGGTCGAAGGCGATATAAGGCTTCTATGCCTGTCTATAGCAGACCCTGCTGCGATGAAGGATCTGGTAATCCGGCTTACAGGTGAGCTGCTAAACGGTAGGAAACGACGTTTTCAGGTTAAGCCTTACATACTATTCGTCTTCGACGAGGCTCAGGAATTCATCCCCGAAGCCTCAGGCTCCTCAGGAATAGACAAGCAATGTTCCAAGCAGGTCGAAACCTTGCTTAGACAAGGAAGAAAATACGGTTTAGGCGGATGTGTAGCAACTCAACGTATCGCATACCTAAACACGAACGCCCTTCAACAGCTACACACATACTTCGTTGGAACCTTGCCTAGACCATACGACAGGTCTGTCGTGAGTGAAACTTTCATGATAGACAAAGATATCCTAGAGAAAACCCTAGAATTCGCTCCGGGAGAATGGCTTCTAAGCAGCTACATAGCTACAGGCGTAGAGAACGTTCCGATATTCATAAAAGCAGACAACGCCGAGAAGGAAGTCGAGAAATACTTAAAAAAGGTCGCCAGCTAACTCCTTTCGGAGTTTCAGGAATGAGCATTCTACGATGTACCGAATGCGGCGCTACCATGAAACCTTATCCGCCCAAGTATAAATGCCCAGAGTGTGGAGGCTTACTCGAATATGAACTGGACTATGAGGGGCTAAAAGACGTATCCTTTCAAAGCAGCTTCAGCTTCTGGAGATATCGAAGTCTTCTGCCCGAGGTTAAGAACGTAGCTTCGATGCGCGAAGGAGGGACTCCTCTGCATAGAGCAGAACGTTTAGGTGAGAGGATAGGACTCAAACACTTATACTTGAAGGATGAAACCCGCAACCCGACCAACTCTTTTAGGGATAGAAGCGCCGCACTTCTAGTTTCGAACGCGTTGGATTTAAACCGTGAGTGCATGGTCTGTGCGACTAACGGTAACCTTGGAGCCTCTTTATCTGCTTACTGCGCAAAATATGGTATAGTCTGCCATGTGATAATTCCAAAGATAGTGGACATGGGAAAATTGGCGCAGATGCTTATCTATGACGCAGTGATAGAAGAGTATGGTGAAACAGTCGATGATTCCATAAAGAAGGCTGAGAAGCTAGCCGAGGAGACCGGCTGGTATCAAGCTACGCCTGAGCTGAACCCGTTGACTTTGGAGGCTCAGAAGACTATAGCCTTCGAGGTATACGAGCAGTTTGGGGTGCCTGACTGGTTTATAGTCTCCATGGGAAGCGGGGGAACCATATACTCGGTATGGAAGGGCTTCAAGGAGCTCCTAAAGCTAGGTAAGATCGATAAGCTGCCTAAGATGTTGGGGGTTCAGGCTGAGGGATGTTCCCCCATCGTATCCTCCTATCTCAAGGTTAAAAGAAGAGCTTCCAGAAGACCTCTAACTC
>CAZVJZ010000068.1:0-7433 GCA_964627655.1 uncultured Candidatus Bathyarchaeia archaeon | reverse complement strand
CCCTACACCTACTCCTAAGCCTACCCCAACAGCCACGCCTACACCGGCTCCTACCCCTAAACCCACTCCTAAACCTACTCCTACACCTACCGCTACACTAACGCCAGCACCTACACCTACTCCTACGCCCACCTCACCCCCTACGCTTACTCTTATGCCCTACCCATTAGTGATAGCGGCTATAATCGTGATCGCTGTTCTAGTAGGCGCAGCTTTCGCTATGCGAAGGTCAAAGAAATAGCTAAAAATTCCCCTCTCTTTTTATGAGGTGAGCATCCTAATTATCGACAGGATGCTGCTTCCCTCTTAAAAAAATACTCTGACTAACCCTCCCGCCCTTCAGAAAGCTTATAAAGTTAAGCTCAACACTTTTAATATCTGCAAAAGTAGACCTATAATGTCTATGTTTAACTCTCTAGATAGGTTGGAAGGCTTTTGGCTCCTATAGACCAAGCACGAATGGATGAGATAGAGTCTAAACTGAAAGGGAAGACCCTCATAGTTTACTGGTATCTATTACGTTCTCCAGGGTCTTCGATCGGGGTCAGGGAGGTGCAACGGAAGCTCGGGTTCTCCAGTCCAAGCGTGGCTTATCACCACCTCGAGAAGCTATGCTCCTTAGGGCTGGTTAAGAAGAGCATAACCGGTGAATACTCTTTGGCGCAGGAGGTTAAGGTAGGCGTCTTAAGGATGTTCACTAGGATGGGGAGGTTCATAGTTCCCAGATACCTATTCTACTCCGTCATGTTCACGACTATGCTTATAGTTTACAGCCTAATGTTCTGGGGTGTAAGCAGCATCCACAGCCTTATGGTCTATGTCTTCGGCTTCATCGCCTCAAGCGCATTCTGGTATGAAACTTACAGGGTCTGGAGGGAAAGGCCGTTCTGAAACGTAGACTTAAATCTGATCCAGACCCCCTATTGACGGGAGGAGAAGGTCTTTGAGAAAGGAGGTTCTGGCATACGTGATACTTGCCATAATAGTCGGAGCCTCAGCTGTGATGCTTCCACTCCAAGTTTTTAAGGCCGTTGAGAAGGGTCAAACCCAAACCAAGCGGTCTATACTGGCGGCTGAGGAGGAGAAGCCGTTAACCGGGCCGGAGAAGAAGGAGGTCGGTCATGGCAAGATCATCATCCAGAACCTCCTCGATGTCGGGGTTATAATCTCGATAGGAGTAGCGACGGCCCTGGCGGCTACCTTATTCTCTAAGCGCCTCCTAACCTGGCCAAAAAGCGTTTAATTATCGAATGCACACTAAACCTTTCTTCTGTGGTGTTTAAGTTTGATCATAGATGCGTGTGCACATCGAGGGGGCTGAAGTAGAGAGGAGTTCTTTCCGGTTGCTATGGCAGATTGGATTATATTCGGCATCGGAGCCGGCTTTCGTACTCCGCATGCGGGATAACTAGAGGTCGGCATGCAGATATAAGCGATAGAGAAAAGAAACTAATACCCGCCTGAAGGTAACGTCAGACGTATATTCAATAATATATATAACCAGAAATGGAATAAACGTGGTTTCACGTTAGTACTATTTCTTTCAGTAGGATCCAAAGAACCCATAGTATAACGATTATTAGGACTAACCCGTTTATCTGCACGCTTATCAAGCTCAGAAGAGGCATATAAAGCAGATAGAAAATTACTATAAGGGCGGAGTAGACGAAGGCTCTGATAGACTTCTCTGTTCGCCAACTGATAAACCTAGTGGAGCGGTCTTTTCTACCTTCTTGAGCTACCTTCTTAGCTAACCTGTCGACCAGCGGAGGTATGATGGTGAGAAAACCTTTAACGCTCTTCGACAGGAAAAACGTGAAGGCCGTCAAGACGATGAGGCCGACTAAGATCGGGAGATTTGAGGGTTCTATACTCAATGCTGTGGGAATGAAGAAGAGAACTCCGAACAGCCAGATGAGTATGGCTGTCGAGAGGTTGATTAACATATCTGGAAGATACTTCTCTATGATGAACCTCAAAGCTACATCTCTACTCTTCATCTCATTCTCCTCTTCGACAAGCCGTCCATTTCATAACCTCTAGTCGACCTCAACGAGTTAAGTCAAAAAATACTTATTAATTCTGGGGCTAAGACCCGCCTGAACCCAGAGTCCTCTTAGCCCACTCTGACGTATACCTTCGAATCTCGGCCGAAACAGCCTGTACGACACGCCATATCTGGTAGATCGCCCAGACCACTATGATTAGGAGTACGACCCCTGAAAGCGCTGGATGAATGGCTGAGAGATAATCCACGAAAAGCAGGAACATCAGGGAGACCGCTATTATGTAGAAGATCCCCCTCAAAGCTGTCCTGTAATGCTCGACCTCTTCAGGAGTAACCTTATACGGAGAGCCTACCCTCCACGATATATACGCGGCTGAGGCGTCTATCCCACGGCGTATGTCTACGAGCACTCTAAGCACGATGACCACCAACGCCACTAGGATGATGAAGTTTATTATCTGTGGAAGAGGATAACCATAGAAGAAGAGGCCTCGGGCTATAGGAACGAATACTAGGCGGCCGAAAAGCCAGACTAAGATCGCTGCGCAAGTGTCTAGTGCGATCGATGGGAAAACCGTCGAGAGGACGCTAACGGACTCTCTATGCAGCTTCTCGTAATATTCTTTAGACTGTTCCGCCGACATGATGAACACCGAACAATATCTAACATTTCCGGTTCAATAAATACTTTTCCGGTATTTTAAGGAGGATCAGGCAAGAGTAAGATAATTAACTGTGTAGAAACCTATATTCTATAGGTGAGCTGAAATAGGCGTAAACCTCAGGGATCTGGTTTCTGCGTCTAGAATCGACTTAGAAGACTTAACAGGGAAAACTCTGGCTATAGACGCTTACAATGCGTTGTATCAATTTCTGGCGATAATAAGATTGCCTGACGGGACCCCGCTGAAGGATGAAACCGGAAGAATAACTAGCCATCTTAGTGGCTTACTCTACCGAACGACGAACCTGATAGAGAAAGGAATAAGAACGATCTACGTTTTCGACGGGAAGCCGCCGAGTCTTAAAGAGGCTGAGATCAAGAGAAGGATGAAGGTTAAAGAAGAAGCCGTAAAGAAGTATGAGGAAGCCCTAGCTAAAGGAGACCTAGAGGAGGCTAGGACCTACGCCCAGATGACCTCACACCTCAAGGACTACATGACAGAAGACTCTAAGAGGCTCTTAGACCTGATGGGTGTACCCTGGGTTCAAGCCCCCTCGGAAGGTGAAGCTCAAGCCGCCTATCTAGTGCGTAGAGGAGACGCAGACTACTGTGCCAGCCAAGACTTCGACAGCTTGCTGTTCGGAGCCCCAAGGCTCGTAAGAAACGTCACGATAAGCGGTAGAAGAAAGCTTCCAAGAAAAAGGTCCTATATCGAGGTTTTTCCGGAGGTCGTGGAGCTAGACCGTGTACTTAGAGACCTAAACATCAGTCGTGAACAGCTAATCGACATAGGTATACTCGTAGGCACAGACTTCAATCCAGAAGGAGTTAGAGGTATAGGACCGAAGACTGCTTTAAAGCTTATCCGCGAGTACGGCCGTATAGAGGATATTCCTTCATCTAAACTCCCTGAGTTAAAGTTTGACCCGGAGCCTATTAGGAGGATCTTCCTTAATCCTGAAGTGACGGGCGACTATGAGCTCGAATGGAGGAAGCCTGATCTCGAGGGGATCATAAAGTTTCTCTGTGAGGAGCGAAACTTCTCTAAGGACAGGGTTGAGAAAGCCGTAAAGAGGATGTATGAGGGGTACAGGAAGGTCGAGAGGAGAACCTTAGACAGCTTCTTCTAGGGTCTGTTAAACCCTATGGCCGTATCTCCCGACTAAAGGCACGAAAGCCACGCCCATCAAATCCTCCTCTAGGATCTTGCCATCGACTTTCCTAAACCTCTTTAGCCTCTGAAAGAATCCCAGAGATCCTATCGGGATGACTATCTGGCCTCCGACTTTAACTTGCTCGGCTAAAGGCTTCGGAAGGGAAGGGGCTGCCGCGGTCACTAAAATCCTGTCGTAAGGCGCCTTTTCAGGGTAGCCCATAGATCCATCTCCTTGAATCACCGTTACACGTTCACCGAAACCTGCCTTCTCCACGTTCCTTTTAGCTAAAGCCGCCAATTCAGGTATTATCTCG
Source organism: uncultured Candidatus Bathyarchaeia archaeon (assembly GCA_964627655.1). GTDB lineage: Archaea > Thermoproteota > Bathyarchaeia > Bathyarchaeales > B24-2 > B24-2. The sequence goes on along the minus strand of CAZVJZ010000068.1, from coordinate 3,291 downwards.
ACCGTATAAACATGGCCCCAGCGGTGTCTAGGTACGTGAGAGGGTGCCACGACCTCGGCTATGGTGGAAGCATGCCAACCTGATCCTGCGCCCACCTCGAGAACCTTATGGCCTACCTTTAGGTCTAAAGCCTCGTTCATGATGCATACCATGTTTCACCTAACTGATCTCAGGGATCAGTTATGTGGTGCAGAGACCGTCTGTCCATATCCTATTCGGAGAGGCGTATCGACGGCTGCGTATCCCTTCAGGTTATCTGGTAAAAACTTGTCTCTTGAAACGATCCTCATCGCCCTTACGACCTTATCGCTCTTCAAGATTCCCTCCTTGATGAACCTGTCTATCAGTCTCTCCCACTCAGACTTCACGCTATATTTCCCTCCATCCAACCTATAGTTCTAGAAGAAAAGGCTACTTTACGGTTACTGATTTAGCTAGGTTACGTGGCTTATCCGGGTCTAGACCGTTCAGCACGGCCACATAATATGCGAAGAGCTGGAGGGGAATTATGTATATCGACGGTGAAAGTATCTCTGGCACACCCTTCACGACTTCTATATAGTCGTCTGCCAGACTTTTAAGTTCCTCGTCACCCTCCTCGATCACCAAGATTACGGTTGCCCCTCTAGCCTTCATCTCCATGATGTTTCCTTTAATCTCCTTATGCGTCTCGTCTCTGGGACATATGAAGATCACGGGTACCCCCTCCTCTATCACGCTTATAGGACCGTGTTTACTCTCGCCAGCCGGAAACGCTAAAGAAGGCTTATACGATATCTCCATTAATTTAAGTCTGCCTTCAAGCGCTGTAGCCGAACTTATTCCTCTACCGAGGAAGAGGAATAGGTTTTTCTTGTAGTACTTCCTCGCTAGCTCTCTAACCTTATCCTCGACGGCCGCTATAGTCTTCTCGGCGTATGAAGGTATTTTCCTGATCTCCTCTTCGAGGTAGTCGATCTCGCTTTGAGAGACCTTACCTCTCTTCTTCGCTAGCCTCAACGCTAGCTGCGCTAAGACCAGCAGCTGCGACGTGAAAGTCTTTGTGGCGGCTACGCCTATCTCGGGGCCTGACTGCTGGCAGATATATGCTCTAGCAACCCGAGTTAACGTGGATCCTATCACGTTCGTCAATCCTAAGAGTGTTGAAGCCCTATTCCTAGCGTATTCAAGCGCCTCTAACGTATCCGCTGTCTCCCCGGACTGACTTACAAACAGTATCGTGGTGTCTATGTTCACGGCTTTACCATACTCCTCGATGAACTCTGATGCTATGACCGGATGAACTGTGCGCATGGCTAGCTTCGAGAACATGTAGGAGGCGGCGAGGCAAGCGTGATAAGAGGTTCCCGCCGCAACTAGGAAGACCTCCTGCGCTCTATCTAGGAAGGTGGCCATCAAATCTAGATACCGCTCCTGAAGCCTCACGGCGTTTCTCATGGCTTGTGGCTGTTCATGGATCTCCTTCAACATGTAGTGTGGGTAACCCTGCTTCTCCGCCATTTCAGGAGTCCAGTCGATCCATTCAGGCTCCCTATGAACTTCCGCTCCATCAGATATGCGCCTCAGCTCGTAGCCGTCGCTTCTCAAGACGGCGACCTCACCGTTCTCTAGGACTACAGATTTTCTGGTTAAATGTAGGAAGGCTGGAATGTCTGAGGCGCAGAAGCAAGCATCCTCCTTTACCCCTAAAACAAGCGGGCTTTCCTTCCTAGCACAGACTATCATGTCTGGCCGATCGGCATAGATAACGGCTACAGCATAAGAACCTTCTAGACGCTTTAACGCGTTACGGACGGCCTCAACCAAGGGTAGGCCTGATTTAACTTCCTTCTCGATGAGGTGTGCGATTACTTCGCTGTCGGTCTTCGATGCGAAGACATGTCCCTCCTCTACAAGTTCATCCTTTAACTCCATGAAGTTTTCGATTATACCGTTGTGAACTATCGCTATCTTGCCTGTGCAGTCTAAGTGTGGGTGAGCGTTAACCTTCGATGGGCCTCCATGGGTAGCCCACCGAGTATGCCCGATTCCAACAGAGCCTGGCAAGTCGTCTAGATTCTCGATCGCATGTACTTCTTCGATCTTTCCAGCATCCTTCTTAACGTATATCTTGTAGTCGTAGACGGTTGCTTCACCTACCGAGTCGTAACCTCTATACTCCAGCCTCTTCAAGGCTTCGTGTATGAGAGGTGCTGCTTTACCGTCCTTTAGCACGCAGCCGAATATTCCGCACATACGATTCTTCACCACGTGAACTTAAGGTTAAAAGATCATGGGTTGAGATAGACTCATTAAGAATATCTTTCTAGATTTCATGGACATATAATTTATTGTGGAATAATACATATTACTGAAATACATACTTCCTTTATGATGGATCGATGAGTGTTAAAGACTTCTTCTGGATTTATGGGCATCCAAACATCAGAGCTACGCATCACTCGACCATAGAGTTCACTAAAGATCCTTTTTGCACTCTTAGAGGCGACTGTATCCTAGGCGTTAAGGCCTCAAAGTCTGTCGTGGACTTGAACGAGGAACTTAAAGCGGAGATCAGGAAGGGAAGAAAGGTTTGGGTGAGGATCTCCTGCGGTGGCTTCACCGACGAACTCTACGGCTTCGGGTCGAGAAAGCTTGAACTCAAGGATCCTAGAAGTATGGTGATACGTAAAAGCGGCTTTATCGACTCGAGAACCTTGTTGATAAACGCGAATAAATCCGCTAAAGACATCGACCGAAAGCTTGTTCGAAAAATGATGGATCCTCGCTCTAGAGCTTTAGTGGAGATATACGTCTAATAAGGGAAACGTTTCAAGCCTATAAAGACCTAGCCGACCAAATTACCCTACAGTTGCTTAGTTTTATGCTCGCATAAGAACCTAAGCAAGGGTTTATCCGACTTAAAGGCGAGGGCTAGCAGAGGCAGGGGAACTCATTCTATCTGGGCTATAAGACTCGACGGTCTAGACGGAACAACGAACTACCAATAGCATATATGTCGTTGGATCTGTAAACGAGAAGCTACACCTCAAGGCTTTACTCTCAAAGCCATGATATGTTTTCCAAAGGCTAGATGACATGTCGCTGGCCGCTTGTACAGCGGCAAGAAAGTGGGAAAATCTGTGAGGAAGAGACCTAAAAAGAGATGAAGAAGACCTCTACGTTGACAAGCTCTCCAAGCGTAAGGATAGCTTGTGAGTAGCGATACATTTTTATTAAAAATACGTATTCAATAAATTCTAAAAATAAGGAGGAAAATTTGGTGATAATTACTGAGCAGAAGCCTATGGA
>CAZVJZ010000067.1:0-7474 GCA_964627655.1 uncultured Candidatus Bathyarchaeia archaeon | reverse complement strand
AAGCACGCCGACTCGTGTAGCGACAGCGTCTAACTCTAGGGTCGTGTCGCCGTAGACAGGCTCTGTCATACTGATCCCGTCGTCTGTTATCTTTATGGAGACTACAGCGTCTCCTGGTGTGAAGCCTTGAAGCGAATCCAAGTCTATAGCTATCAACGTATCGTCTGCCCCGTCAGGTGTGTTCGGATTAATCTGTCTATCTGCGATTGTGAAGCTTATCGACCCTCCGCTCTTAAGGGTTAGGGTGCATATGAAGCCGCTTAACTCAGCGTCTTCAAAAATGAATATTTCGAAGCCGCCGAGAGCCTCCTCCGGGTCTACCCCTTCCTCCGGCCCGATGGTTCCCGTAGCTACTACTCCGTCGGGGTGTATCTCACCGAAGTTACTTAGAGTAACCCATCCACCTATACCGGCATCGAAGTTCGATGATGGGTCGTCAGGCTCCTCTATGAGACCGAAGTCATCTATAGCTGAAAGGCCTTCGACGACCAAGCTTAATTCGCTGTCTCTAGCTCCCTCGTAAGGTTCACTTGGACCAGCATGAAAGTCTTCTATCTCAGAGGCCTCGTCTCCGATAAGTTCGACTATTCCGGCCTCTATGGCGTTCTCGACTATCTCGTCTGTAGGTTGACCACCAGCCTCAGTGTCTGTGCCAGCGCTGAACAGCCATACTCCGGGTGTATCGTCCTCTGATCCTGTTATGGTTCCTGGAGATGCAGCGGTAAAGCTGACCGTAAATCCGAGAGCAATTATCATAAGAAAAGCAGAAATCATAGCAAAATTAACTTTTTTATCCACTTCCATCTCCCCGTCTATTATCCCTTAATTTCTTTCAACATTTTAAGGCTAAGCCGATACAATTTATGTAGTCCTTTCTTTATAAAGATGTTGCATATAATTCTCTTACTGTTTCGAGAGTTCAACTCGATAATCGCTCATTGAAGAAGGGTAAAACAGCATAACGCTATGATAGTAGGGGTCTGCCCCGACCTCCTCCATCACTTTCTTTACTGCTTGGCTGACGGTAAGCCGGTCTATGATTAAATGTTTCAACAGGACGAGTACAGCTTGGTCTGTATGCTCTGCCTGCACCTCTCCATCCCAACCTATGAAGACTTTGGCTCCACGCCGGATGAACGCTTCAGCCATGGATGTACTGTAGAAGCCGTAGCAACTGTCTAGGACCACGATGGAATCGTCGAACCTACCCTCTGCACATCGATCGAAAAACCATGGAGGCACAGCAAAGTATGTCTCGTTCGGCTGGCCGATTATCCTAGCCCTAGCTAGCTGCCCGCCTAGCTGGTAGCTAACATACTTATTCGGGCTATAAGCCTCTGCGGTGAACAGTATGGCGTCTTTACCGGGTACGATCGTTCCGTTAGATAGCCTCTTAACCAATGGACCGCAATGAACCCGTAGGATTATGAGTTTATATCCTAATGAGGGTAGGCGTCTGTATAGGTCGACCGTTACGTTATCTCCTCCAATATAATCCACTTCGAATCCTGCGGAACTTAATAAGTTCGTCGCTTCCTTCACGAACTTCTCGTTTGGATGATGCAGTAACCCGTCTATTATGACCGCTCTAACTTTAGTCTGAGTTTTACCCCGATTACTTGGAAAGGAGGATGCTATTAAGGCGACGCATACAGCGAGGACTATAATCGTAAGAGCGATCGTGAATATCCTAGACGTTCTTAACTTCTTTCTTCTACGCTTGTAAAGAGTAAACATACGGTACTCCAGCGTCTCTATCCCTTGGCTCGGCGTCTGATAACTGTTTCTGTTTCTCCGGTTTATTAGGCCTTATGGAGGAAATTATGTACTCCAGAAAACTTATTAAAAATGAGCAGCATAGAAGAATAAAGCTTCGTTATCGAAAGACCGGTCGAGTAGTTAGAGAGATGAGAGAGCAACCGAAGTTAGGTTTAATAGCGGCTCTATGCATCGCCGTCCTTGCTTTTTCCATGGCAGCTAAGGCCGCTATGGTTAATGGAGGAAACGCAGAAGCAGACGCTGTACCAGGAGAATTCCTCATAGGCGTCAGAAACATAGACGGAGCCTTAATCACATCGATCGAGAGAAACGGCTTCGAAGTGGTCAAGCGGATAGACCAGATAAACGTTTTAGTGGTCAAGGCTAGGAACGATTCGTCTGTACAAGCCTCGATGAAGGTCTTAATGGACAGTAGGTCCGTAAGATACGTCGAGCCAAACTACATAGTTAAGATGACCACCATGAAAGTCGTCGAAGTAATCGAAGATAACGGTTCTCGGTTCAGTGGGGGAATAGATTTACGATCGACTCCAAACGATACGTTCTGGTCTACCGACCCGGTCTTCGAAATCGGACAGTGGGATATGCATGTAATCGACGCAGACAAAGCTTGGGAGATCGAAGAAGGTAGCCATAATGTTATAGTTGCCGTTATAGACACAGGGATTCGGGGAACACATCATGATCTAGACGCAAACTATATCCCGATAGGCTACGATTGGGTAAACGACGATAACGACCCAGACGACGACAACGGCCATGGAACGCACGTCGCAGGAATTATAGCGGCTGAAATTAATAACGGTTATGGTATAGCAGGTCTAGCTCAGGTTTCGATAATGGCGGAGAAGGTTCTTAACGAACACGGCTACGGAACAGTCGATAACCTAATTCAAGGGATCATTCACGCTGCAGACTCTGGAGCAGATATACTCAACCTGAGCCTCGGAACCTACCAGTACAGCTCGGCGTTGGAGGATGCGGTCAACTATGCTTACGATAAAGGCTGTGTGTTGGTCGCTGCCGCCGGGAACGACGATACCGACAGACTACATTACCCAGCTGCCTTAAGTAAAGTGATAGCCGTAGCGTCGACTTATGGTGAGCCGAACGACGTTAGGGCGCCCTACAGCAATCATGGCAGCTGGATCACAGTCTCCGCTCCAGGAGGCTATGAAGGATTCTTGGTGCTCTCCACATACAATCAAGACGACTATTCGTTCGCTTATATCTACGGCTCCTCCCAGGCTACACCTCACGTCTCCGGCATAGCAGCCCTCTACAAGAGCTTACATCCAAACGCAACCAACAGAGAGATCGAGGAGGCTATAAAGAGAGGTGTAGAGGATAAGGGGGAGGATGGTTGGGACGAACTTTATGGATATGGAAGAATAAACGCTTACAAGACGTTGTCTGTTCCCTTAGTAACTTTCGTCGGTGGAGAAGGAGAGATAATCCACTTTGAAGTTAATCCCGATCAACAGGGTTACCTGCTAGTCATATTAGTATCGTTAGCGTTAGCTGTCCTATCAGCGGCTAAAGAATTACTCCCTACAGATAAAAAGCTTTAAGTTTTCATTAATGGATGGAAGGGATTTGAGACCTCTCTTTTTACTCTACCTTTTTATAGAAAAAGCGACGTTTTTCATTAATGATTAGACGGTGCAAGAGACCACAAAGTGTAATTCGGAGGTACGGCGTGTCCTCGAAATAGATGGAGAACATAAGGTTATCTTCGATGATTTCCGCAACGTAAAGTTAGACGAGAAAGCAGACTTAGTGTTTGCGGACCCCCCTTTCGGTATAGACTTCAAAGCTAATCTCCAAACCTATCATAGAAAACCTGACGCCGTCTCTTATGTGGAGGTTCCCAGGGAAGAGTATCCAGAGTTTATCCGAAGCCTCCTCGAATGGTCTTATAACGTGCTTAAAGATTCAGGCAGCATGTGGCTGCTTTCAGGATGGAATAACTTGAGGGTGGTGCTCGACGCTGTCGAGGACATAGGCTTCATACAGCTCAACCACTGCATATGGAAGTACCAGTTCGGCGTCTTCACGAGGAAAAGGTTCACCACGTCCCACTACCACCTCCTCCTCTTAGTGAAGGACGAAGAGGACTACACCTTCAACAAGCCGGAGCACTACGCCGAGGACGTCTGGTACATAAAGAGGCCATACCATCATGGCGAAGAAACAGCAGGAAACGAACTTCCCGAGGAGCTAGTTGAGAAATGCATACGCACATCGTCTAACAGGGGAGACCTAGTCGTAGACCCTGTGCTGGGGTCTGGAACCACGATGAAGGTCTGTCTTAAGCTAGCTAGAAGATGTATAGGCATAGAGATAAATCGAGAACTCGAGAAGAGGATAAAACAAAAACTAGGATTGAAGCCTTTTTAGTGTTCGAAGAGAGTAGAGAGCTGAACAGGAACCATAGACTCTTAAAGACATTGCCCGTCAACTCAGCAAATTTTTTATTCTCTCCAGACAAGAAAATAGCCTTAAAGGCTGGTGGTTTATGTTGTATGGTGCAACCGGTAGGCTTCTTAGAGTGGACTTAACCGACCGGAAGATCAGCAAAGAGAAGCTAAGCGAAGAAGAGGTCCGAACGTACTTAGGCGGGAAATGCCTCGGAGCAAAGATCCTCTTCCAAGAGCTCGAGCCGGGTATAGATCCCCTCGGACCAGAAAACAAGCTCATATTCGCGGCTGGACCGTTAACCGGAGCCCCGTTCACAGGTAACTCCCGCTACGCCGTGCTGACAAAGTCTCCCCTCACCGGAGGCTGGGGCGAATCTTATTCAGGCGGATACTTCGGTCCTGAACTTAAGAAGGCAGGCTTCGACGCCATAATCGTCGAGGGGGCATCCGACGAGCCCGTCTACCTGTGGATCAAGGACGGTGAAGCTGAGCTCAGAGACGCTAGGAGGCTATGGGGTAAATTCACGGGCGATACAAAGAAGGAAATAGCTAGAGAGGTCGGCGACAAAGAAGTCAGTGTAGCGGCCATAGGTCCAGGAGGAGAAAACCTGGTTAGATACGCCTGCATCATAAGCGATTTTCATTACGCGGCCGGAAGATGCGGTGTAGGTGCTGTCATGGGATCGAAGAAGCTGAAAGCTATAGCGGTCAGGGGGACCAGTGAAGTTCCGATAGCCGATGAAAAGACATTCAAAACTCTCCTTAAGAGGGCTGCCGACGAAGCGATGGCCGGTTGGGGTGAATCCCTATTCCAGTACGGCACGGCCGGTGATCTGATCAGCCTCCACGTCTCAGGGAGGCTGCCTACCAAAGCGTTCAGGAAATGCACTTTCGATGGAGCCGAGAAGATCACAGGTGAAGCCCTAGCTAAAACCATCATGAAGGATAGAGCGACCTGCCCTGGATGTCCCGTAGCCCACTACAGGATAGTCGAGGTTAAAGGACGCTATGAAGTGGACCCTGAGTATGGTGGACCTGAGTACGAGACCTGCGCTTCTCTAGGCTCCCTATGCATGGTAGACGACCTGGAAGCCATAGCTAAGGGGAACGAGCTATGCAACAAGTACTCTATAGATACGATCTCTACAGGCGTATCGATAGCCTTTGCGATGGAGTGCTTCGAGAAAGGCTTGTTAACTAAGGAGGATACAGGCGGCATAGACCTGTCTTGGGGCAACGGCGACGCAGTGGTTCAGCTAATCGAAAAGATCGCCCATAGGGAAGGTATAGGCGACCTTCTAGCTGAGGGAGTCAAACGTGCAGCCGAGAGGCTGGGCGGAGGCTCTGGAGAATGGGCGTTACATGTTAAGGGGATGGAGCTGCCGATGCATGAGCCTAGAGGTAAGAAGGGTGTAGGCCTCTCCTACGCTACCGGAGACCGTGGGGCAAGCCACCTCCAAACCTACCATGACGACGCGTTCCAGAGTGAGGAGAACATGGCGCCGGAGATAGGCTTCGACTCCACGCTTATACCTCAGAGCATAACAGAGACGACTCCAAGGAAGGTTAAGGCCGTAAAGATCTCCGAAGACCTGATGGGCCTCTACAACAGCCTAGTAGTCTGCAGGTTCACCTTCTATCCAGCAGGGATAAAGATAGACACCTTAATGAAGATCTTCAAATCTGTAACAGGCTGGGACACTTCGATTAAAGAGCTACTCTTGGTCGGTGAACGCTCCTTCAACCTCACAAGGGCGTTCAACGCGAGGGAAGGCTTCACCAGAAAGGACGATACTCTGCCGAGGAGGGTGATGGAGCCTCTGAGTGAAGGCCCGCTTAAAGGTGAAGGCTTCCCCGAAGAGGATCTGAACAGGATGCTTGACCTCTACTACGAGTATAGGGGATGGGACAAGGAGAGGGGATGGCCTACGAGAAATAAACTTGAAGAGCTGGGGTTAAACATGGTCATAGAGGACTTGGAGAGGAGGGGGTTAATCTAGACCCCCCTTCTCTCGGGAGCACGCTTTAAATTGTAACATGTCTTCTGGAGAGGGAAGCCGTTGTCTGAAGGCTTAGAGTTTGGCGTGCAGATCATAAAGTATGGAGACCCAAAAGGTGCGGTCAAGGACATCGTCCTATGCGACAAAGCAGGCTTCGACCACGTTTCGGTGCCAGACCACCTTTTCCACCCCCTAGACGAGAGGTTTCTCAGTAAACCGGCGTGGGATGCATTCGTAACGCTTTCTGCCTCAGCGGTCAAAACTAGGAGGGTAAAGCTTAGTACAGGAGTATCGGATCCGATTAGAAGACACCCTGCTACCATAGCCCACGCCGTCGCAACCTTAGACATAATCTCAGACGGAAGAGCTAGGCTAGGTATGGGTGCAGGTGAAAGGTTCACCTTCAACCCGCTCTTAGACATAAAGTTCGAGAAACCAGCCACCTTTCTAAGAGAAGCGTTGATCGTGATCAAAGGCTTATGGAAAGCCACTAAAGAGGAGCCGATGAACTTCGAGGGAAGGTTCCTCAAGGTTAAGAACGGAGTTCTAGGACTACGTCCGAAACAGAAGTATCCTCCAATATTGGTCGGAGGCTACGGTCCGAGACTCCTTAAGATAACCGCTGAGCTCGGAGACTACTGGCTGCCCTGGGTCGAGTCGCCTGAAACCTACGAGAAGAAATTTAGGGAGATAAAGAAATGGGCGAGAAGGTATGGAAGGGAGAAGGAAGTTAAAGGCGCACTGATGACCTTCAGTTACATCGCGGAGAGTAGCGAGGAAGCCTTCGAAACCATAGCTAGGAGGGTTAAGGTTGGAGTGGCTTTGAGGAGGAGGCTGCTGGAGGAGATCGGCTACAAGGACTATGCACAGGAAGTAACAGACCTGTGGAACAACCCCTTCGACAGTGAGGCTATACAGAAAGTTTACACGGTAGCAGACTCCCTTCCTGACGAGGTTGTAGAGAAGGTTGCCGTAGCGGGAACCGTGGACGACGTAATATCTAAGATCGAAGGCTACCGCAGGATTGGCGTAGACCTGCTTATAATAGTCCCGCCTCCAGACAGGATCGAAGAGACGATAGAGAGATACAGGGACGTTATAAGATACTTCAAGGAAGAAGATGAGTGAATAACAGAAAAAAGGGAAGACCTCACGAAAAGATAGACGATCAGAAAACCCTAAATCCCGCTTCCCTAATCAAAATAGCTCGAAGACTGCGAGGGGCCGTCGGCTAGCTTGGTCTAGGCTACGAGACTTGGGCTCTCGTGACCCCGG
>CAZVJZ010000066.1:0-7483 GCA_964627655.1 uncultured Candidatus Bathyarchaeia archaeon | reverse complement strand
CACCCCAACCGTAAGACCCTATTATCGAGGCGAACTTGAGCTTAGGCCTCAAAGCATTCGTCAGATATACAGCGTACACCACGCTCGGATGTGGACCGGCTAAGACCGTAGGGGAGCCGACCACTACGGTAGCCGCATCCACTAGGGCCATGGCTAGCTTACCTATATCGGTCTTCGTTAGGTTGAACTGCTTTACGGTTATTCCCCTATCGATCAACGCCGAAACAAAGTAGTCGACCAATACCTTAGTGCTTCCATGCATCGAGATATAGGGGAGGACTACTAGGTTCTTTGGTGGGGAGTAAACCCACTCTTTATAAGCTTCGGTTATGAGGGTTGGTTTATCGTAGACAGGTCCGTGGCTTGGAGCTATGAGGTTTAAGCTCAAACCTTTAAGCTTTTCCAGATTTCTCTGAATGACCGTTCTGAAAGGCATCATTATCTCGGCGTAGTATCTTTTAGCGGCCTCATAGACGGTTGCCTCGTCGGTTACATACAGGTCGGAGGAAGCTAAGTGTGAGCCGAAGAGGTCGCATGGGAAGAGTATCTCGTCCTCCCTAAGGTAGGTGACCATGGTCTCCGGCCAGTGAACCCAAGGTAAATGAATGAACTCCAAGGTTTTATCTCCCAAGGACAGGGTTTCCCGGTCATTCACAGTTATTATCTTATCCTCTGGAATCGAAAGCAGGTTTACCAGTAGATCCTTACATTTCCCGGTCGAGATGACCCTTGCTTCCGGGTAGAGTTTCAGGATCTCAGGTAATGCTCCAGAATGGTCTTGCTCCGCATGATTCGCAACTACGTAGTCTAGATCTTTGAGGCCTAGCCGATTTAAGTTCTCGACCAGCACGTCTATCATCGTGGGGTCTACAGTGTCTATTAAGGCTGTTTTCTCGGAGCCTATGACCAGATATGCGTTATAGCTTGTCCCGTCTGGGAGGGGGATAAGCTCGTCGAAAAGCCTTCTATCCCAATCGACTGCCCCAACCCAATAAACCCTATCCGCTAACTTTCTGGGATTCAAGCTAATCCGCCTTCTCGAACTGGTCTTTAGGCGCCCCACAGATTGGACAAACCCAATCGTCAGGTAGGTCTTTGAAGGTTGTCCCAGGCTTTATTCCGGAGTCTGGGTCGCCTTTCTCAGGGTCGTAGATATACCCGCAGACCATGCATCTCCACTTACCCACTTAGGAAACCTCCTTTTCCATAAAAAAGGAAGACTATCTAGGAAGACTCTTTTTGCATAGGAACCAGTCTATACACTCGTATCCTTCTTGGAGACGTTTTTCTGCCGCCTCCTGAGTCGTCGGAGGAGGAACTATGACCTCTTCTCCAGGCTTCCAGTTCGCTGGGGTGGCTACTCTATATTTGTCCGCAGTCTGTAAGGCGTCGATCAGCCGTAAAATCTCCTCCATGTTTCTTCCGACGTTAAGCGGATAGTAGATCATCGCCCTCAGCTTCATTTCAGGGTCTATCACGAAGACACATCTAACGGCCGAGGTCGTACTTTCACCAGGATGTATCATACCGTAAAGGCTTGCAACCTTCATGTCTAAATCCGCTATTACGGGGAACGGGATCGTTATCCCGAACTTCTCCTTTATTTTTCTCGTCCAGGCTATATGCGAGAAAACGCTGTCTATACTGAGCCCTATGAGCTTCACGTTTCTCTTAACGAGCTCCTCATGTATCCGAGCGAAAGCAACGAACTCTGTAGTGCAGACGGGCGTGAAGTCGGCTGGATGGGAAAATAGGATAACCCACTTCCCCTTAAAGTCGGACAGCCTTATCTTTCCATGGGTGGTTACGGCCTCGAAGTCTGGGGCTCTTTCACCTAGACGGAGAAGCCGTTTTTCTTCTTCAACTTTCTCTTCTTCCAATTTTCACACCATTTAATCAAATTTTCGGAAACAAAATATTTTTATCTATCCAATTTAATAAGTTTTTCGTAATAAATTCGTCTAAAAATGAACTAAAAAGTTCGAAAATAGGAATTGATAAGAATGGTGGAGGTCGACGAGGTAGATTTAAGGATACTTAAAATGTTGCAGGAGGACGGAAGAAGGCCTTTCACAGAGATCGCTGAAAACCTAGGGTTAAGCGAGTCCGCTGTGAGAAAGAGGGTTCAGGCACTCCAAAGGAAGGGTGTGATAAAAAAGTTTACGGTCGAGGTAGACCCAGCTAAGCTAGGGATAAACACGGTAGCCATAGTCGGTGTAGACGTGGATCCGACGAAGCTACTCGAAGTCGCCCAGAAGCTATGCGAAGTTAAAGAAGCCCGTTCGGTAGCAACGTCGACCGGAGACCACATGATAATGACCGAGATATGGGCAAAGGACGGGAGAGATCTCACGAGGATACTATCAGAGAAGATCGGAAGACTTGAAGGCGTAAAGAAGATCTGCCCTGCAATAATACTTGAGAAGCTAAAGGAATAAACGATATAACACAAAAATATTTAGGGGTGAGATGGACTTAAGTCTAGAGAGAGTTCTCCCATTCAAAGTGGAGGGAAACCTTCTGTTTAGTAGAAAGATCCTTAAAGGGAGAGTAGAGAAATTCCAGAAACTGATGAGAGAGAAGGACATAGACGCTGCGATGGTCAGGACGCTATCCTCCTTCACGTATTTCTCTGGTGTAAAGTGGCTTAGGCCAGCCCTCTTGATACCGGCTGATGGAGAGCCGAAGGCTTTCATCTTCAAGTATGAGGCAGAGGAATTCATGGAGAAAACCTGGATAGAGGACGTCGAAACATACATGAAAAGCGAGGAACTCATGAGAAAAGTGAGCGGAGCGATACGTAAATCTAAATATCGAAGAGTCGGGTTCGACTACAGCGTTGAGAGAGACTCGTACGTATTATTCTTCGAACTATTCAAACGGTTAAACGCTCAAGTGGAAGTCGTGGATGTACACGCGTTGATCATGCAGTTGAGGATGGTTAAGGAGGATGAAGAGATCGAGGCTATAAGGCAGGCCTCGAAAATAGGTGAAGCAGGTTTAAGGAAGGCTATAGAATCTGTAGATGTGGGGAAAAGCGAGCTAGACGTCGCTGCAGAGGCGTTAAGCGAGATGATGAAGAGAGGATCCGAGGACCCGCATATCTACGTGACTGTCGGCCCTAGACCAAGGATCCACGCGGAGCCTAGGAGGTCAGTCAAGATAAAGCCTGGAGACACTGTGGAGCTAGTCTTAGCAGCAGACTACAACGGATATTACTGCAACCTTACTAGGACTGTCTTCCTAGGAGGCTTAAACGGCGGGAAGAGAAGAGCCTTCGAAGCCTTTATGGAGGCTCATCGAACAGCCGAAGAGAACCTTAAACCCGGAAAACGGTTAATCGAAGTCGAGGACCTCTTAAGGAAACTCATCGGAGATAGAGGCTACAGGGAATACTATGTTACGGGTTTCACTCATGGAGTGGGGCTTCTGATAGAGGAGGACCCGATAACTACCATAGTGGTTCCTCACCGACAATACGAGGTCTTAGAGAACATGACCCTAGCTTCCATCCATACGCCTCTAACGGTTCCGGGGATAGGTGCCCTGAAACTCGAGGACACCTATGTAGTGAGGTCTGAAGAGGTTGAGAAGCTCACGAAGTTCGACTACGAGATAGTGAAATAAACCCTTATTTAGTTTAGATGACGAGAGATAGGCTGAGAGTCTGTCAGTTGACGTCGACCGAATCCGAAAGGATGCTGACTTTAGTCTTCATCTATAGCGGCGAGTTCGCGGAGAGGGTTATAAGGAACCTGATAAACGACCCTAGCTTCTGTAAGTCATGCGGCCTCTACTGCGACTATTGCAAATACAACGTCTATAGCTACGTTCAGAACATACGTGCCGCTATCCAAGTGCCAGGCCCCGAGCAGCTACCACAGTTCATAGATGAGCCAGAGAAGTATTTGCCCCGGAAGATTCCGGAGGCAGATCTATGCGTAGCCTCAGGGCTACACAAAGACCTTCTACTGGAACTGCCGCGATACCTATGTAGGTTCCGAGTGAAGGGGTTAATCGTGCCGATAGAGGACTTCCTAGAGGTTCCTTCAGGGCTTAAGAGGCAGGTCGAGGAATCTTGCCTTGAACATGGATTGGAAAGCGCTTTCCCGAAGCCTTTCTGTTCGCTGGAGGCTGAGGCCGACAAGCCGCTGGTCTCGAGGTTTGTGCTTGAACTTAAAGTCGGGAGGCCTTCGCTTGAGCTATCGATAGTGAATAGAGGAGGTCGGGAGGTTATAGGGTCGACGGTGGTTAGGCGGAGCGCTCCCTGTGGCTCAACATGGTATATAGCAAGAAAACTCTTAGGGGTCGAGGTGAGGGAGGAAGTCCTCTATGACGTGGTAGCTAAAGCCCATCACTCGTATCCCTGCACAGCAACGATGAACGTAGACCCTGAAGTGAAGGAACCCATACTACATCTCGGAGGATACATAATAAGAGAAGAAGTGGAGAAAGCGCTTAAAAGGGCTAGATAAAACTTTAACCCTCAAAAGTGACGGAAGATTTAGAGAACCAGGCTATGAAACACTGGAGAACCGGTCGAAACTAATCTAATCGACGCAAACTCATTTTTCCAGCATATCTGTGAGGAAGTCTAAGAGCTGGCTGGCGACGCGGTTACGGTTCTCGAAGTTTATTTCGAGTAGTTCAGCCTTACCGCAGTCGAGGGTGAGAAGCTGTAGTATCCTATTCTTCAAGCTACGATGTAGGGTGGCGACTAGAGGCTTCCCTGAATCCACGGCTTTTTTAAGGACTTTAAAGAAGTTCCCTGACTTGAGCTCCATCGGCCCTATCTCGTCGACGAATATCACGTCAGCCCGCTCTATGGCATGCTCTATAGAGGCTACGCCGACGGAGTCTAAATCCTTGATGTTCACTCGGTATTTACCTATCTTAGGCCCGGCTCTCTGATCGACATGGGCTAGTATGCCTCTACATCCACTCTCCAAGTCGATTATAGTGAAGCCTACACGGACACCATTCTCCCTGAGTTCAGTCGTCAACATACCTCCGACACGGTGACCCCTAGATTTAAGGCCGTCGGAGACTTTTCTGATGAGGGTAGATTTCCCTACTCCAGGCCTACCTGTTACGAATATAACCTTCCGCTGCTCCATGTTCATGGTTTTATCTCACCGAGCATATAGTTTTAATGTCGTCTCTTTAACCGCTAGTTCCCTGAACCGGGCTTTAGAGACGGAGAGCCTGCGTGGTGCCTAACATGACCGTAGATTTCCCTGTAGTAGAAGTTAGGGAGGGTAAAGCGGGGTTCTTTATCCCAGACCCTAAACTCCTCGGCGAAGCCGAGAGGCTCGCCCCCTCCAGGGCTCCCGTGTTCTATAACCAGAGGATGAGCCTAAACAGAGATCTAGCGGTCCTGTTCTTGAAAGCTTACCGAGCTAGGGTGGGAAGGCCACTTAAGGTCTGTGAGCCGATGGCTGGATGCGGGGTTAGGGGTTTAAGGTTCGCACTCGAGGTGGATGGACTAGAAAGGATAATCCTCAACGACCTAAACCCAAGGGCTTATGAGCTTGCCAAGCTAAACGTGAGGCATAACGGTTTAGAGGATCTGATCTCAGTCGAAAACGAGGACGCCCACAGACTTCTATGTAGATACGCCTCTCCGGGGCGGAGGCTGGACTATGTAGACGTGGATCCTTTCGGTTCACCGTCGCCTTTCCTAGACTCCGCTTTAAGGGCTCTCAGAAGCGGTGGAGTATTAGCTCTCACGGCGACAGATACGGCGCCGTTAAGCGGCTTACACGTGAGGGCTTGCATGAGAAAGTATCTAGGTAAGCCTTTGAGGGTTTCGTACTGGAGGGAAATAGCCGTTAGGCTACTCGTCGGGGTAACCTTACTTTCAGCCGTCCGCCACGACCTAGCGATTAGACCATTATTCAGTTATGGTGTAGACCATTATGTTAGGGTGTACGTCGAGGTTTTGAGGGGTGCTAAAGAGGCGGACAGGCGTCTCGGCGATATGGGTTTTATACTCCACTGTAGGAGGTGTCTCTGGAGGGAGGTTAGATTCGGATTAACACCGTTTCTGCCCGATACATGCCGTAGCTGCGGTTCACGTCTAGACTACGCTGGTCCTTTATGGTTAGGTAGACTGGTCGACAGGGAGATTTGTGAAGAGATGCTTAGGCAAGTCGACCGTTCGACCCTAGAGAACGTTAAGTCTGCGAGCAAACTCATCGTTAGATTGATAGAGGAAGCAGATGCTCCATTAACTTACTATGTCTCTGACGAAATATGCGAGAGACTTAAGGTTCCTATACCGTCAGTCAACGATATAGTCTCCGAACTAAAATCTAGGGGGTACCGGTCCACTCGAACACACTTCCATGATCGAGGATTTAAGACCGAAGCTCATCCAGAAGCCGTTTTAAAGACCGTAAAAGAACTTGTTGAGGGGAAAAAGGTTTAAACAGTCCTGTAGTGAACGTAGACTGGGCTACTCCACGCCATTTCGCCGTCGACCTGCTGTACACGCACCCAGTAGGGGTTTACTCCGGTTTCTACATCGTCATCGACGTACTCGAAGGCTAGGTCCATACGCCAGTCTTCGGGGGAGACTTCGCTCACCTCTATCTTCTGGTCGACGCCGCCAGCGTCTACCGTGATTGTTTTATCTCTTAGGCTTCTAAGTTTGAAGTTGAAGGTTTTCGGCTGCGACTTAAACGTTATTTCAGCGTCTTCCGGAGCGTCTAGCCAGAGAACTAAACCCTTGTAATCGCCTACGGTCGACGAACGCCACTTCAGGATCTGGTTCGAGTACTCCTCGATCAGGTCTACTCTCTTCCTGAAGCCTAGAGTTTCGTAGCGGACTATCCTGCCCTTATCCAGTGATAGCATACCGTCCCAGAGGGTTCGCTTACTTCTACCCTTCGACCTAGCCCCGCTCCAAAGTATCTGAATAACCCTAAAACCACGCTCCTTAGGTCTGAAAGGCGGATACGTGTAGATAGACTTCGTCCCCCTATACAGTTGAACCCGGTTTATGGGGCTTGTTCCGTGAACTTCGACCCTGATCTTAGGATGTCTCTCGGTCGAGTACTCCTCACCAATCAC
Organism: uncultured Candidatus Bathyarchaeia archaeon; assembly: GCA_964627655.1. Lineage (GTDB taxonomy): Archaea > Thermoproteota > Bathyarchaeia > Bathyarchaeales > B24-2 > B24-2. The sequence goes on along the minus strand of CAZVJZ010000066.1, from coordinate 409 downwards.
ATGCCCATCTACGTCTAGGTGCAGCAGGATCCTCGCACCGGTCGTCCCGTAGCATCTTCTACTCTTTAAAGCATCCCAGATGGAAAGCCTGGTCAGCTCCTCGGCGTAAACAGCGGTTAAACCTCCCTTAATCTTGTCAGGCCTGCACGGCGGGTAGGCTAGACCTGGCCTACAGGTGTGGTCGTCGCTGAAGGCTACGAAGCCGACCTTTAATCCACGTTCTAATGCTTCACGTGCAAACCACTCGAATGTTCCGTGGAAGGAATGTATCTCTACGAGGCTGATGAATTCTGGATTGAAGTAGTCTAGGTTCCCGAACCGTCCTCCCACATGGGGGACCGCCATAACGTCTTCTCTCCCTTTAAAGGTCTTCCAGAGCTCTGAGATCGGGCAGCGGTCGGTATCTATG
>CAZVJZ010000065.1:0-7540 GCA_964627655.1 uncultured Candidatus Bathyarchaeia archaeon | reverse complement strand
ACGGCGGCTACGGAGCGGTCATGGGCTCCAAGAACCTTAAGGCCATAGTCGCTAAAGGAACAGGACCTCTACCGGAAGTTCACGACATGGATAAGGTAAGGGAGATAATAGATAAGATAACTGCCTCTTGCCTGGAGAACGACATGATGAGGAGGTGGGGGACAGGTTACGCTGGCTATGAGGTTGGAGTCAGCACGAGTTCTGAGCCTGTCCGGAACTGGCAGGAGGAGTGGCATGACGAACGTTCATTCGGGGTAGACCGCTTCGAGAGGAGGGTCTGGGTGAAAAGATACTGGGGAGACTACGGTTGCCCAACGACCTGCCTGAAAGTCGCAGCTATCCTCGACGGCCCGTTCAAGGGAGCCATAACGGATAACCCCGACTATGAGATACAAGCATACATGGGAACAAACCTAGGGATATTCGAACCCGAAGCCAACGTTTATGTCGCAGCTAAAGGCGACGATCTAGGTTTATGTGGGATTCAGGGAGGCAACGTTCTAGGCTTTGCTGCTGAGCTCTACCAGAGAGGTGTATTGACCAAGGAGGACCTAGGCTTCGAGCTTAAGTGGGGTGACGCTAAAGCTTTCGCACGCCTAGCGGAGATGATCGCTAAGCGTGAAGGCATAGGCGATATACTCGCCGAGGGGTCTTACAGGGCGGCTTTAAAGATCTCGAAGATGAAGGGCGTCGACGTGACTAGGTACGTCGTACACGAAAAAGGAGAGGCTATAGGCGCACACGGAATAAGAAGCAAATTAGACTATCCGCCGATAATAGCGTATGCATGCAGTGTTCAGGGTGGAGACCACACCTCCGTGGCTGGATTACCGCCTGGAAAGATGCCCAGCGAACTGATGTGGGGCTTCGCTGACTCGGCCGTCATATGTGCGTTTAACTTGGCTGAGGAGCAGTATAACCTCGCTTGGGAGATGTTGAGGGCTGTTACAGGCTGGAACATAACGATGGATGAGTGGAACACGAGCTTGGGGCCTAGGATGCTGACTATACAGCGGACTATGCTCCTGCTTGGAGGTCCAGACCTCTTCTGGGATCCTGCTAGGGACGACGATAACCCGCCTAGGTTCTATGAGCCTCTGCCTTCAGGTCCTAAAGCTGGACAAGCCGCCGACAGAGAGGAAGTGATGGCCGAGAAGAAGAAGTACTACGAGAGCTTAGGCTGGGATGAACTAGGCATTCCCAGACCGGAGACATTGAAGAGACTTGGTCTAGAGAAGCTTGAAGGTGCAGTCGAAAGAGTGAGAAGCAGACTTTAATCTTAGAAATCTGAGTTTTTCAACTCTCCTCTTTTTATTCTCTTATACACTTCTCTCGGGTTTAGGCTACCTTAAATTTAAGGTTTTCACTATATTGGCCGTAAAGTCTCTAGGCGGATGGAGACATGAGGAGGCTCGTCGGGAAACTCTCCATCGAGGAGCTTAAGGATTACGTTCTGCCGTTTAAAGGAGCATACGACCCCAGAATAATCTTAGGGCAGATGGTCGGAGGAGACGCAGCGGTAATACAGCTAGACGAGGAGAAGAGACTCATCCTTAAAGCAGACCCTATAACCGGGGCGGTCGAGGAGCTCGGCTGGCTGGCCGTAGCCGTTCCGTCCAACGACGTGGCTGTCGTAGGCGGTAAACCTCTGTGGCTTCTGGCGGTTCTGATAATGCCCACGTCGATGAATACTGAAGACGTGGAGCGTATCATGCGCCGGATGGACGAGGCCGCTAAACAGTTCGGCATAGCCATAGTTGGAGGGCATACCGAATTCATAAGCGGTATAGACCACCCGATAGTCTGTTGTTTCGTCGCAGCCATCTCTTCAGGGAGAACGCTTTCCGCATCAGGAGCTAAACCGGGGGACAGGATAGTCTTCACTAAGGGTGCTGCGATAGAGGCTACGGCCATCTTAGCCTCAGACCTTAAAGACGAAGTGGAGAAAACGTTCGGGAGAGAGTTCCTAGATAAGGCTAGAAGCTTCATCAAGGAGGTTTGCGTCGTGCGTGAGGCGCTTGAAGCCGCTAAGGTTGAGGGGGTTACCGCCATGCATGACCCTACAGAGGGCGGGGTTTTAACGGCTCTACACGAGCTAGCAGAAGCCTCGAAGGTAGGCTTACTAGTCTATGAAGACAAGATCTTTATGGCCGAGGAGACTGAGAAGCTCTGTCGACACTTCGGTATAAACCCTCTCGGCGCCTTAAGCTCGGGAGCTCTGTTAATAACCGTCAGAAAAGAGTCTGCTAAAACCTTGCTGAACTCGATGCGTAGACTCGGAGTGAGAGCAGAAGTTATAGGTGAGGTTAAGGAAGAACCCTTCGGTAGAAAGATCGTCCTGAAGAATGGTGAGACGGTGAACCTACAGCTGCCTGAGCGGGAAGAGCTATGGAAACTCTTCGATAAGATAACGATGCATAGTCGAGTCTAAGGTTTCACTTTTTTAACGGCTTCGGCGAACTCGAGTAGAACCGAACGTGGATCCTTGGCCTTAACGACTCCGCTTGCAACGGCTATCCCGGAGGCTCCGAGCTCAAGAGCCCGAGAAACGTCTTCTCCAGAAGTTATCCCCGCACCGCAGAGCACAGGAATCCGGGGATTAACCTTCCTCACAAGCTCTATAGTCCTAGTTATAACTTCGGGTTTAGCCTTCGATACCGGGATTCCCGTGCCTATCAGCTCTGGAGGCTCCACGGCGACCATGTCAGGCTCTAAGGCCGACACGGCAGCCGTTACGCGAGCATTGTTAGCGAAGACCACGGTGTATAGACCCACCTCCCTAGCCCTAACTATAGCGGCTTCTATGTCTGCGATTCTCATCCTTCTCTCAGAGTGGTTCAGCATGGTTCCCACACAGCCGCAGTTCTTCACCGCTTCAGGCAGCACATGACCAGTGAATTTGCCTGGAGAGGCAGGGTCTACGTGTTGGGCGAAGACCGGGATCTTCGTAGACTCTGCGACGCGGCTTAGATCGACGAACTGGGGGGCTAGACCTATGCAGACGTCTAGGCTATCGCTGACCTCCTCGGCTATCTTGGCTAGTTTAACCGCTTTCTCTCCCATAGACTCGACGTAAGTCTTCAGGTTTACGAGGATGAACGGAGTACTCAACTTACTCAACCCTTAATCCCTCAAAACCGTTTTACCCATCTCTCTCCTAATCGGAGGATTTAAGTTTTTAGGGTAAGTCCGCATCTTTCGGGTAGACCTCGATGGGCATCCTTAACCTTGTGGTAACGTCTATCGGGCTTTCGCATGCCTGAGATATCATGACGTCTCCGGCCGTGCTGACGAGCATTATAGCGTCCTCCGTCGATAGATGGAGCATAGAGGAGAGATGTGTAACTGCTTCTTCGACAACTCCCCGCACGGCAGTCTTCAAGTCTCCGGCATTATATGTGTAAACGAAGAACTCTTCAGTCTTTATCATAGGTCTTCGAATATTCCTCCCCTTAAGGAGACCTATCTTCACCTCCACATCGGCTGATATGTCGAGTCCTCCACCAGAGGTTTCACCGTCACCCATCGATGCATGCACGTCTCCTAAAGCGAATAATGCTCCATCGACGAAGACTGGAAGATAGACCGTGGAACCAGCCCTGACGTCGTTGCAGTCCATGTTTCCGCCGTGTCTACCCGGATGTATGGTGTGGATAGATCCTTCAGCCGGAGCTACACCTATAGTGCCGACCATCGGTCTAACCGGTAAGGTCACGTTCTCCCTGAAGTATATGACTCCTCCATGAACCCTGATAGCCCTAGCGGTAGACTCTCTCACGAGATCCTTGAGAACTCCCACGGTGGGCTTAGCGGAGACGTAGCCCCACTCTCCAACATCTATGGATTTAACTTCGACGGCTAAAACGTCTCCGGCTTCGGCTCCCTCCACGTAGACCGGCCCTGTCACAGGGTTAGACTTCTCGAAGGGTCTTGGGGGAGGTGGAGTGTAAGGCTTTCCAGGTACGCTTCTAGCTCCTCTAGCATCTAGAGTCTCGAAGACCACAGTTTCTCCTGGCTTGATGGATATCACAGGCTCTACTTCACGGCTGAAGACATAGGATATGAACCTGCAAGATACTTTTTTCACAGCTTTCCCCTCTTCACATAGTTCTCCTCAGCAAACTCTATGCAGAACTCGCTTAAACCTTATTTACCTATCTGAAGAACGTCGATAGATTTAGACCCTGACCCTTCCATGACAGAACCTGCCGATATAGTCTGCGGCTATCCGCTTAGCTAAGTTAAGCCTCTCCAGAGGTATTCCCGGGACGCCGCACACGAGGATCAATACGTTTCTCGTCTCTTCGGTGACCTTCGAGTAGTCTGCATCTCTATGCGGATACAAGGCTACAAGCCTCTCTGAATCTGAGATTACTACCTCGCCCCCCTTAAGCTTCATCGGCTTAACCATGCCTATACCCAGAAACTCTTCACCTTCCAGCGCGAATCGCATCGTAAGTTCCCCCTTAAGCTTCTCTTCGTCGAAGGCGGCTAACGCAACCTCAGATTTGATCGATGCTAGGTTGTATGCGTCGACTAAGGTGTTAATGTTCGGTATAGGCTTACCTGCTAGGATCCTCCTTATCAGCGCCTCGGATGCGGGTCTATTCTTAGTTGGGTCTATCCTTATTCTCCAGAAAAAATCGCGGTAAGCCCGGAATATGGGTAGATCCTTCAAGTTTTCGAGGCTATATTTTTCCCTGACTTCTCTGAAGACCTCCTCCTTAAACCTCTCTAGTTCACCGTTCCTCTTCGCGACCTCCACGTTCTCCATCGAGAATGTTAGAACCTTCAGGTCGGGAAACTTGCATTTCAGCTCTGAATCCAACTTGATGGTCAGATTCCTCACTCTCCGATGATCTGTAGGATCAAGTTTCTGTATCTGCTTCTGACGTCGAGTTCCACGAAGACTATCTGCTGCCAAGTTCCCAGCGTTAATTCTCCGTCGACGAAGGGTACCGTGAGGCTTGGCCCGATTATCGACGCTCTCACGTGGGAGTGGCCGTTACCGTCATGCCACCTCTTCTCATGCTCGTAGACCATGCCTTTAGGCGCTATACGCTCGAGTATGTTCGGGAGGTCCTTTAGGAGTCCTGGCTCATATTCGATCGTGGTCACTGCTCCGGTCGAGCCTGGCACGAAGACTGTTACCGTCCCGTTTTTCAGGTTAGTTTCCTTTACGGCTTTCCTCACGTGGTTTGTTATGTCTAGGATTTCTCCCTCACCTCTACTATGAATCGAAATGTTTTTGGTTACAACCTTCAACATTCACCCCTCCAAGCATTAGAGAAGCCGTTGAGGAAGATATCGTTTACTTCAAATATAAATCGACTTAAGCCAAGCTTCCTCAGAACTTATACTCAAATTTTAACCTTTATAACCGTAGGAACCCTTTAATCTCGTGATCTATTATGCCGTCTGACAGGCTTGGAGTAGTAGCAGACGACTTAACGGGAGCATGCGACACAGCCCTCCAGTTCGCTAAATGCGGTCTAGAAACACTGGTGGTTAAAGATTTCCGGTCGGCTCCTAAAGCCTTAAGGAAGGTCGATGTAGTAGTCGTTACGACCGAGAGTAGAGGGGATCCTCCGGAGAGAGCGTATAGAAAGGTTAGAGAGGCTGTAAAGTCGCTGAAGGATGCTGGAGTGAGCCTTTTCTACAAGAAGGTCGACAGTACCTTGAGGGGTAACATAGCATCAGAGCTTAAGGCCATGCTGGATGAGCTAGACCTCGAAGTAGCGGTTTTTTCTCCAGTCTTCCCTGATAACCATAGGGTGATGGTGGGAGGATACTACCTAGTAGACGGAAACATTCTCCAAGGCGGGCTGGGAAGCTTTGCGCCGATCTACGTTCCAGAAATGGTCAGAAAGAACTCCGAACTAGATGTAGCACACTTAAACATCTCCAAGGTCAGAGAAGGCGGTTTAAGTCTTCGTAGAGAGATAGGGCAGAAAGCTAAATCGGGCGTTAGGATTATAGTGATAGACGCTGTAACCTACGGAGACTTACAGGCGATAGCCGAAGCCGTTTCGAGTGAAACCGACAGGTGGCTTCCCTGCGGTTCGGCTGGTCTAGCCGAGGCTATCCCTGAGGCTTACGGTTTAATCCGCCGGTTAGGGGTCCTCGTAGTTTCAGGAAGCACAAGTCCTGTATCCATGTCGCAGATAAGGTTCGCTGAAAAGACTTTAGGGGTCAAGGTCATAAAGCTGGATTTGAAAGCTGTGACGGAGAGGCCTGAAGTCGAGGTTGAAAGGGTTTTCCGTGAGTCTAAGGTTCCTCTAGCCGAAGGAATCCCTGTCATAGTAACATCTGCTGTTGCACAGTCAGATGTAATGGATAGGAGTAGACGCTTGCCAGGTAATTTGGATGTAAGCGAACTTAAGGGTAGGATAGCGTCCTTTTTGGGGGCCGTCGCTAGGAGGGTTCTAGAGTCCTCAAGAGTCTCCGGCTTAGTCCTAACCGGGGGAGACGTCGCAATAAAGGCTCTGGAGGCTCTGGACGTCGAGAGGCTTCGGGTCGAAGACGAAGTTCTACCTGGAGTCCCGTCGACTAGAGTCATGGACGGAAAGTTTAGGGGTCTACGAGTGGTCACTAAAGCCGGAGGCTTCGGCGAGGAGAATTCTTTAGTGAAGATAATCAAGTATTTGAGGTCGAGGTGAACGGGCTTGGAGTTTAAACCTATCCTAGGAATAACGATGGGAGACGCCGCAGGTGTAGGACCAGAAATCATAGTTAAGGCTCTCTCTCTAAAGGAGATATACGACATCTGCAAGCCGGTCGTGATAGGTTCGCTTAAGGCCATGGAGCTGGGACGAGAGGTCGCAAGGTCGAAGGTAAAGCTTAGACCTGTACGTTCAGTCTCGGAGTCACACTTCAAGTTCGGAGAGATAGACGTATTAGACCTAGACAACATAGATGTCGACCGACTGGTCATGGGTAAACCACAGGCCATGGCCGGTAAAGCATCCTACGAGTATATCGAGAAGGCAGTTGAACTATCGCTTGAAGGAGAAATACACGCGATAGTGACTGCCCCGATAAACAAGACAGCGATGAACATGGCTGGATACCCTTTCTCAGGTCACACAGAGATCTTAGCCCGTCTAACAGGGGCTAGAAGTTATGCGATGCTCCTCTTCTCAGAAGACCTGAAGGTGATACATGTGTCGACCCACGTGAGTCTGAGAGAGGCCTGTAACCTAGCGAAGAAAGATAGGATCCTCGAAACCATAAGACTAGGGTATGAAGCACTACGTGAGATGGGTATAGAAGAACCTAGGATAGCGGTTTCAGGGCTTAACCCCCACGCCGGTGAGGGAGGACTATTCGGCAGGGAAGAGATCGAGGAGATAGCGCCTGCCATAGAAGAGGCTAAGGCCTTAGGAATGAAGGTTTATGGACCCCTCCCACCGGACACAGTCTTCGTTAGGGCCAGTAAAGGAGAGTTCGACCTAGTAGTCGCTATGTACCACGACCAGGGGCATATAGCCTTCAAGATGCTGAACTTCATGTCCGGCGTAAACGTCACCGTAGGCCTGCC
>CAZVJZ010000064.1:4618-7630 GCA_964627655.1 uncultured Candidatus Bathyarchaeia archaeon | reverse complement strand
TCATGGTTAACCAGCCGAGCATGGCGACCGTCTCATACTCTGGGCCGTGTCCGTCGTAGGCGTACTTCTCAGGGTCTATAACTCGGGTATGTCTGTGGCAGGCTACGGGACAGTTGGAGCAAGGCACCTCTCCAACCGTGATTTCACGAAGCCTCTCCTCGTTGATCTTAGATATATCCTCGAATACTCCACCGTCCCAGTTATGCTTTAACCCGTATCCACGGTCGTCGTGTTGACCCGCTTGCATGCCTAACATGGTGCCGTACTTACGCATACCGTCCAGCGATTTCTCGTAGAGTTTCCTCGAAGTCTCCCTAGACTTTTCGGCCAGTTTATCAGGCTCAGCCACCTCCACCTTCTTGGTTCCACGGACGGCTATCGCCTTCAGGTTCTTTGAACCCATTACTGCGCCTAGTCCCGTCCTCCCGGCGAAGCCGAAACCGCTACTTATACAGGCGAACCTAACGAGTCTCTCGCCTGCAGGCCCTATACAGATCACTTTAACGGCTTTATCGCCGAGGTCGCTCTTAACGGCCTCTACCGTTTCAGATGTGGATTTACCCCAAATCGACGACGCATCTTTTATCTGAACATCGCCCTCGTTAATCCAAAGGTATACAGGTGAGTCCGCTTTCCCTTTAATGACTATCGCGTCGAAACCTGTGCCTTTTAGGTCTGGGGCGAACTGTCCGCCGCCGCAGCTATCGCCCCAGATACCTGTTAACGGGGACTTTGCAGCTACTATCCATTTCCCAGAGCCGGGGATAGAAGTTCCTTGGAAGGGACCTGTCCCCACAACAAGTATGTTTTCAGGTCCTAGAGGGTCAGCGTCTACGGGGACTTCTTCTAGGATTATCTTGGCGGCTAAGCCTACTCCACCGAGAAACTTCCTTAATAATCCTTCTTCGACGAGTCGCACGTTTTCCCTCTTTTTACTGAGGTCTACTTCTAGAATTCGCCCCCAATATCCATACAACCATTTTCACCCCGTCCTCATTTATTTTTAGGAGCAGATAAAAAAGTTATGTGCTTCCGTTCATGTAATAGTATCTGCGTTCCTCGAGCCTCCGGCTTGTATCTGATGTTGCGGGGCGAGTTTTTGATGAAATTTACCTAATGGTAAAATATTTATTTGCCCGACCATCTTAAAATCAAGTGAAAACTATGCCCCGTCCTAAAGGTTCTCTTGGGGAAACTAAACTGAAGATTCTGGCGATAATCTGCTTCAACGAACGATGCAACGAACATTCATATGGTTATAACGTGTGGTTAAAGCTCAAGGAGAAGTTTCACTGTTACATGAACGATGGAGGCTTAAGAAACGTTTATCACCACTTGGAGAGCCTGCACAGGCTTGGATTGATCACGAAGAACGGAAACGTGAGGGTTAACGGGGCCCCGCCTAGAATGACCTACGTCCTAACGGAGAGCGGTAAAGCCTTGAGGAATAAGTACGAAAAGTACCTAAGAGTTCTCATGTAAACTTTAAATAGGCTTTTTTGGTTTCTTGTGGGCAGACTGCCTCGTTTTAGGGTTAAGTCGCTGGACGCTGTTTTTTGCAGATGGATGGATAGGAGTTAAACCTTCTCTGAGGATTACGCTCCGATGAACGTTTCTAGCCGAGGTCTAGTGCTGGGTGGAGGAGTTAGGATAACTCATTATTCCTCGATGCATCTTTACGTACACAAAAGCCTTAAATATTGCGTTTATGTACTTTCTAGTCTATGGGTGTAGAGAATTGAATAGAAGTAAGGCATTCTTAGACGAGGAGGAAATCCCTAAGCAATGGTACAACATACTACCAGACCTGCCGAAGCCTCTACCTCCACCTATAAACCCTGCGACCAGAGAGTCCGTGAAGCCAGAGGATCTAATGGCACTCTTCGCGAAGGAGTGTATAAGACAGGAGGTCAGCAATGAGAGGTGGATAGACATACCCGAAGAGGTTCGGGAGATCTATCGTTTGTGGAGGCCGACCCCGCTCTACAGGGCTGTTAGACTAGAGAAGACTCTAAAGACCCCGGCTAAGATCTACTACAAGTATGAGGGTGTGAGCCCCCCTGGAAGCCATAAACCGAACACCGCCGTAGCGCAAGCCTACTACAACATGAAGGAAGGAATAGAGAGGTTGACCACGGAGACCGGTGCCGGCCAGTGGGGTTCAGCCCTAGCGTTTAGCTGCACCCTCCTAGGGATGAAGTCGACGATATACATGGTCGCCGCCAGCTACCACCAGAAGCCTTACAGGAGGATCCTCATGGAGGTCTGGGGCGGAGAAGTCTATCCAAGCCCGAGTAGGAACACGGAGTTCGGAAGGAAGATCTTAGCCGAGGATCCCGATAATCCTGGAAGCCTAGGCGTAGCTATAAGCGAAGCCATAGAGGACGCTGTCAAACATGAGGACGCAAAATATACGCTAGGAAGCGTCCTGAACCATGTGCTCCTCCATCAGACGGTCATAGGCTTGGAAGCCAAGAAGCAGATGGAGGCTATGGAGGACTATCCAGACATGGTCGTCGGATGCATAGGTGGAGGAAGCAGCTTCTCAGGCTTATACTGGCCGTTCTATTACGACGTAGTCTCCGGGAAGGCTTCTAAGGATGTGGAGTTCATAGCCGTAGAGTCCACTGCATGCCCGAAGGTCACAAGAGGACATTATGTTTACGACCACTTCGACGCCGCGAGGCTGACTCCGATGGGAAAGATGTACACTCTGGGTCACACGTTTATACCTCCACCTATCCACGCCGGAGGCCTACGCTATCACGGGATGGCGCCTACCCTCTGTCTGCTGAAGAAGGAGGGGATAATCGAGAGTAGGGCCTATAATCAAGTCGAGGTCTTCGAGGCCGCTGAGCTTTTCGCTCAGAGCGAGGGGATACTTCCTGCGCCGGAGCCCGCCCACGCAATCAAAGCCGTGGTGGACGAGGCTCTCAAGTGTAGAGAAAACGGGGAGGAGAAGTCCATCCTCTTCCTGCTGTGCGGTCACGGACACTTCGACATTCAAGCATA
>CAZVJZ010000064.1:0-4608 GCA_964627655.1 uncultured Candidatus Bathyarchaeia archaeon | reverse complement strand
CTACAAGAATGGGAAGCTTATGCCATACGAGTATCCAAAGGAGAGGGTCGATGAAGCCTTACGTAAACTTAAGAAGCTCTACCCATGGCTTAAAATCGAGGTCTAGCGGTAAACCTCCTCTCTCACGTTTTTTCTTTAACAGCCTACTTCTAGTGAAAGAGTCATTCGACCAGCCTTTTAATTTAAATCGTAAAACCCTTTAGATTATTTAGGTATAGAGTGGAGAGCAAATTATAGGGGCTAAAAGAGGATTGCAGTCGAAGATCGAGTTAAGATCCCCGAAGACCGTCGGTTTCATAGTCAACCCGATAGCCGGTATGGGGGGAGCCGTCGGGCTTAAAGGCACAGACGGAAAAGAGGTGTTAGAAAAGTGTAAGGCGCTTGGAGCCAAGCCCGTCGCTCCCGCTAGGGCTAAGACTTACCTCTCAGAATTGAAGGCCTTTAAAGACATGGTTAGACTTGTCGTCGGAGCTGGAAACATGGGTGAGAATGAAGCCAGAGACTTCGGTTTCACCTGTAGAGTCTTCGGGGAGAGAAAGAAGGAGACTACGGCTGAGGATACGAAATACGTAGCGAGGAAAGCCCTAGAAGAAGACGTAGACCTACTAGTTTTCTGCGGCGGAGACGGAACAGCCAGAGACGTTTTCGAGGCGGTAGGCACCGAGATACCGGTCTTAGGCGTCCCGACGGGGGTGAAGATGCATAGCGCAGTCTTCGCCGTTGGGCCGAGGGCAGCCGCAAGGATAACCATAGGCTTCCTGTTAGGGAAGCTCCCGCTTAGGGAGGCTGAAGTCATGGACGTCGACGAGGAAGCCTTTAGGGAGGGACGACTTTCCGCGAGGCTATACGGATACGTCTTAACCCCATACGAGCCTGACCTCGTTCAGGGAGTGAAGATAGCAAGCCCTGCCACAGAGGATGAGGTCCGCAACCAAGCGGCTATAGCCATATACCTGATCGAGAACATGGAGCCGGACGTGGTCTACATCCTCGGTCCAGGAACGACTACCCGCACGATAGCCGACCTTCTGGACGAGAGGAAGACCCTCCTAGGTGTAGACCTCCTTTGCAACAAGAAGCTGATAGCCAGAGACGTGAACGAGAGACAGATACTCGAAGCTATAGAGGGGAGGAAAGCTAAGATCGTGGTTACACCGATCGGTGGTCAAGGCTTCATCTTCGGCAGAGGAAACCAGCAGATAAGCCCGGAGGTTATCCGTCGAGTAGGTAAAGAGAACATAATTGTCGTCGCCACAGAGGGTAAGCTTAGGAGGCTAAGGTATCTGAGAGTAGACACGGGAGACCCAGAGCTAGACGAGGAGCTTAAAGGCTACATCAGGGTAATCACCGACTATAAGGTTGAACGCATGGTACGGGTTAAATGAAGGGTTACTTAGGAGTTCATTGAAGACTTGGAGTTTGTGAAGGCTGCCGAGTCGATGGGAATCCCGCTATACGCTGACCCTAAAGGCTTCATCTCCTTCTTCAACAGCCCGTACTATGCGCATAGGGAACTACGAGCCATAGACATTTACTCCGCGGAGAGAAGGTACGGTGAACCCGGATACAGCCCGGTCGAAGGTGAGGTGACCTATATCCGACCGTTCATTCCACCCGAACCTAAAAGCTTCGACGGCTCGAAGAAAGACTGGATAATAGTCTTGAAGCCTCGCTCTAATCCTCGGCTGCGCGTGCGCATCCTCCACCTGAAGCCTATAGTCGAAGTGGGAGACAAGGTTGAGGTGGGAGACGAGGTAGGGGTCTACCTGCGCACCGGACACTTCGACTTCTGGACAGACCCGCATATTCATGTCGAGGTTAGGGATCCAGACAACCTAGTGAGAGCTAGGGGAGGCTATAGACTAACTCCCATAGGAAGACTTGGAAACCCTTACGTAGCCGAAGATAGTCAGCTAGAGGTTTCGAAAGTCCTAGAGAACTACGTCTTGGTTAAACCTAAGCACGGGTTATGCAAGGTCGGCGGTTTCTGGGGTCTAGGATGCAGGGTCGGAGGGACCTACGGAATACTTGACGGGGGAATCCCCCACTACGGCTTCGGAGGCGCATACTTAATCGAAAACGAGGTAGGAATCGGAGAACCTGTATGGCTCGGGAAGGTGAAAATCGGAATCGTAGAAGAAGTACTCGACAGAGCAGTTAGGTTTAAGTGTATCCCGATAAAGGTTAAGGTGGGAGAACACCATATGAGAGGACTCTCCCTCTACCTTAACCTAAACAAAAACGGAGAACTAAAGCTAGTTCCATACAAACCCTATGCTAACGAAGATTATTGTAACGCTTTCATTAGCCTTTCAGACAGTTGACAAGCGCTCCTCATCCTCCATTTTCGATGCAAATTCGTGGCTGCTCAAGAACGCGTCATATACGGTGATTTCGGCTTTAGAAGCAAGTTTGACAAATCGATTTATACACCCCTTCACCGTAAACGCTTCTATCAGGTTAATACGATGGCTATCGTTTCTGCGAACTCTAAGGCTATCTTCTCGTCAAACCTATTCAGTAGCTTATATTCCTTCCACAAAGCACTTAAAGACTCATAAAGAGCTAGGTCTCCATGGTTACTCCAACTGAGAACGGTGTGGCTATTCCTCTCTTGACTAGGTTTTATGATGGAACTTGCATCGAATAGAATACTTGATCACGTTCCTTCCCTATCCTCGCGTATAAGTCTAGCTACTTCATCGTCGGGTATCTCAGGTAATTTTTCCACTAACCTTCTTTACCTTCTTCTCGACCTCGCCGAGCATGAGCCTCTTCACTTCATCCTCTAAAGCCCTCTTGATAACCGGGCTGGGCTTAATACCATACTTGCCGAGTAACTTCTTCAGTTCCCGGAATCTCAGCGGAAACGGTAACATAGCTTCACTATCCAATAATCGACAGTTTTGTAAGATCTTACAATTTTCCGTAAGATGGTCTCCGTTGAAAGAAAAGCCCGTTTCAGCCTCCGTTTTTGGAAGTCTTTGGTGCGGGGGGTGGGATTTGAACCCACGAAGGCCTACGCCATGAGGGCCTGAGCCTCACCCCTTAGACCTGGCTCGGGTACCCCCGCATGGCCTCTTTTATAGCTTTAGGGTGAAATTCTTTATTTATTAGTTTCTTCTCTTAGGATGTAGAAACTGAAATTAGGGAGTGCCCTATTCTTCCTTTTTATGGTTTCGAGGGGATGGAACGTTGGTGGAGTGGCTTGAAGTTCTCGTCGAATGTGCTCACTCGGTTAGGGAGACCGTCTTGAAGCTTTATGGCACGGTTGAAGGTGGGGAGAAGCTTGGTTTAGGTGCTGGTGGAGACCTAACCATCAAGATGGATAAGGTGGCGGAAGACGTGGTGGTGGAGAATCTTCTCGAACGAGGCTTGTCTTTCACTCTTCTAAGCGAGGAAGCAGGGATTAGGAGATTCGGCGCCAAGCCTGAAGAGGCTTATGTTATCCTCGACCCCCTCGACGGCTCGCTGAACGCCTCTCGAGGATTACCTTTCGCCGCGACTGCGCTAGCCTACTCTAAGAGGCTCTCTTTAGAGTCTGTTGAGGCGGCTGTCGTAATGGACATTGTTCATGGAACTATATACACCGCTAATAAGGGTGGAGGCTCATTTAAAGACGGTGAACCCGTGAAGCCTTCTGAAAGAAAGTCTCTTGAGGATACTCTGCTCGGTGTGGACCTGTGTAAGTACCGGGATCTACAATCCTTCTCCAAGCTAATGCCTATACTCAGGGAAGTGAGACACGTGAGACACCTTGGGGCAAACGCCCTAGAACTATGCTATGTCTCAGACGGAACCATAGACGTCTACATAGAGCTGGTGGGTAGACTGAGGGTTCTTGACTTGTCCTCACCCTATCTGATAGTGACGGAGGCCGGGGGGATAATCACGGACGATAGGGGGAGAAGCTTAAAATCCCCTATAACGGCCAGCAAGAAAGTCTCGATCATAGCCTCTGGAAACGAGGTGCTCCATAGAGCAGTGCTCGAGAAAATACGTTAAGTTCTCTCACCCACCCAATATCCGGTTTCCACGCCTTTCTCGTCGACTATATATTCCTTCTTGAAGAACGGAGCCTCCTTCTTATACCTCTCGACTGCCTCTCTTAAGACCGGGAAGACTTGGTCTCTATGCCCGCCGGCTACAGAGACGTAGACGAGTTCTTCCCCAACCTTGAAGCTCCCGACGAGATGATGGATCTGCACGTCCACTATGCCCTCCCTACTCTTAAGGTCTTCGACTATCTTAGATAGAACCCTTTCTGCCCCCTCCTCGTAAGCCTCTATCTCGAGCCTCTTGACCACCTGCCCCTTCAGGTCTTTTCCCCTCACTATGCCTATGAACATGAGGATGGCCCCTGCCTTATTCAACTCCGGATTTCTCTTAACCTCCTCCAGAACGTCAAGCAACGTGTATTCGCCTTTCCTGTGAACGTACCGTCCGGTCAACCGAACCACCGAGTAAAATGACGCTGTATTCCCTGTTAAACTTTTAGATCGAAATACTGCTCAAAGGTTACTCAACGTTTTTATAACCCCTAGACCGATCATCATAATTGATGTGAAATGAACGAAGTATACGTCGAGAAGGCTAAACGTCTTCTAA
>CAZVJZ010000063.1:0-7901 GCA_964627655.1 uncultured Candidatus Bathyarchaeia archaeon | reverse complement strand
TACTGAAGTTCGACGACCCGGAGAAGCCGAGAATACTAGACGACCTTATAGAGGCGCTAGGCGCAGAGAGCATCGACTACCTCGATAAGCTAAAGTGTTGCGGTGGACTATTACGCGGATACGACGACGACCTAGCCTTAGAGCTCGCCAGAGACAAAGTTATGAAAGCCTCCAAAGCCGGCGCAGACTGCATAGTCACAGTCTGCCCGTTCTGCTTCATAAACCTAGACCTAGGTCAAATCCAGATAGCGAGGAAATACAATGAGAACTATTCCCTGCCGGTGATGCACTACTCAGAGCTACTCTGCCTCGCGATGGGGGTAGAAGCGAAGGAACTCTCGCCTAGAAGCCACAGAGTGAAGATCGATAAGTTGTTGGAGAAGATCGTTTAAATCTTCCCTTCTCAGAAGCTCCCCATTTTTTATTGCAACTCTTTTAACCCGGTTTCTATAGACTCATCAAAACATATTTAAGTTGAACTTAATCTAGATTTTAGCAGTGTTTTATATGAGTAGAGAAGCTGAGCCTCTATCCGGTAACGATAAGCTTGCTTTGACCGTTATTTACCAGAAAGGCTTAAATTTAGCACCTATTCTAGACGTCGACTTCGGTTACCGCTATCCGGACGTCGAGGTTATATTCAAGATACCTCGTGAGGAGACTGTAGGTAAACTCAATTCGCTGTGGAAGCTCGGTTACTTGAAGAGGGAGCTATGCGCCACCGTGATGAAGTGCCCGAAGTGTGGTAGCTACAAGCTCATTTTAAGGTTGCAGTGTCCTTACTGCGGTAGCTTTAAGCTCTTGAAGGGAAACTCGATTAAGCATTATTCCTGTGGACACATCGATTTCGAAGACAGGTTCAGGAGAGACGACGAACTCATATGCCCAAACTGTGGTAAGAAGCTTGAGAAGCTTGGGCTGGATTACATGCGGGTGGGAATCTGGTACAGGTGCTTGGACTGTGGGAGGAGCTTCGGGGAACCCCGGGAACTCCTTTACTGCCCTGAATGCGATAAGAACTATGAGAGAGAAGAATTGATCTTGGAGCCTATGTACTCCTACGCAATAGAGGAGGTAAAGGTGAAGGAACTTCTTCTCGACATAGACTTGAGGAAGCTGGAGGAAGCTCTCAGTGATAAATGGATCACGGAAATCCCGGCTAAGGTAGTCGGTGAATCAGGTATAGAGCACACCTTTTCTTTAGCTCTAACCAGTAAGGGGGTAGTCGGAAGAAGAGTCTTCATCGACATAGAATACGCGACCGAATACGTCGACCTATACGTAGTTATGCGCTTCTTCGCTAAACTCACAGACGTTAAGTCAGGTTCAGGTTTACTGGTCGGAATCCCAAGGTTCACCGAGGAGGCGAAGAAGCTAGCCGGAACGTATGGAGTAAAAATATTTGAGGGAGCTAGATTTTTAGACATAATAGGTGAAGTCATAAATTATCTAGATTCCGTTTTTAAGGAGAAAGTTTAAATGGATGATGTGAAAGATAAAACTCCAAATTTAAGGGAGGAAAGATACGTCGCGAACCCTTTCTTGATGACCATAGAGAAATTTAAGCCTGGATACAAATATTATGAAACGTTGATCTCCATAAAGAACGTCGTCGGAGCATTGAATAAGATAACCGGAAAACTAGCCCGGTCTGGTATAAACATTTTAACCGGAATGCACACCCAGTATAAGGACGAGGTCTTATGGCTGTCTTTTTTAGAGGCCCCGGACGACGCTTCCATTGAAGAGGCTTTAAAAGAGATCTCCTCGATGGATGTCGTAATTCATTTGAAGTATGAAAGGCTGGATAGGACGGATAGGTTCGACAAGTTTATGTTCCCTTTAAAAGTCTTCGACAGACGGATGGTCATTTTAACCGACTACATGTTTTACGGGTTTAGGAAAGCCGTAATAGAAGTCTTAAAGAGCGGTGGAGAAGTCATAATCTATAGGCAAGGACTGATTTCAGGCGAGATATTGGCGAGTAAGCTGAGAGAGAAGTTTAAGGAAGAACTGAAGACCGTGGAAGAAATCTTACGTTTCACGGAAAA
The DNA here is from genome assembly GCA_964627655.1 of uncultured Candidatus Bathyarchaeia archaeon. Lineage (GTDB taxonomy): Archaea > Thermoproteota > Bathyarchaeia > Bathyarchaeales > B24-2 > B24-2. Next base: position 5,850 of record CAZVJZ010000063.1, on the reverse strand, counting down.
CGCGTTCAGGGCATTCGGCTGGGGAATAATAGAGTTCAAGTCCATAGACCCTAAAACTAAGACTGGTTCGATAATAGTCAAAAACTCCATGGAATGCTTCGAACGCTCAGATATTAAATGCCACTTCATGAGGGGGATACTTACTGGAGTCTTAAGGAAGATCTTTAACGATGAAAACATAAACCTCATGGAATATAGATGCTCGTCTAGAGGAGACCCATACTGTGAGTACAAATTTATATAGGTTTACCATCCAATCTTAAATCCTAAGAACTCCTTAAAGTAGGCAAACATCCTCACGAACGAGTAGAGCGGCCTGTAGAATAGGACGATTATCGGAACCAAAAGTAGAAACCCTAACTCTTTTTTCCCTCTCGGAGAGATGATTAACGCAACAGACGCTTGAAAGAACTCTAAAGCTAAGTAGAAGCAGAATATTAGAGAAGCTAGCTTCCATAAGGGGATAACCGTGAAGGTGATCGGTATGAATAGAAGCCAGAAAAACCTGATGAAAAGCAGAAACATATCCATTAAAAGCATGTCGAACAACGATAAAACAGACCTTAACCCGTATTTCATGTTGAACAGCAGGTCTTTATGCTTCTTTATAGACTGTAGCTGTCCATAAGCCCATCTAACCCTTTGTCTAAACCAGCTGGAAAAGTTGTTAGGAACCACCGTCCAAGCTATAGCTTTCTGGGCGAAGACCACCCTATGACCAGTCTTCCTAAGCTTAAGTACGAAGTCAAAGTCCTCGGTTATGGTGTCTGTATCTATACCCCCAATAGCCTTCATCACACTCCTTCTGAAAGCACCGAAGGCACCTGGAATAATCAGTAATATTTGAAGTAGAGACTGGAATTTCCTCCCCATCTCCATAGCTATGAGATATTCGTAGGCTTGAACCTTCTCTAGCAAAGAGCGAGTGTTGTAGACTCGGACGTTTCCCGCCACTCCGACCACTTTAGGATCCTTGAATGGCTCGACTATTCTGACCAAACCTTCGTTCTGAAGGATCGTGTCTGCATCGATGCACACGATTATTTCGCCTGAGGCAAAAGTTGAACCATACTTCACGGCCATAGCTTTGTTGCTGTGGGGTTCACGCTTTCTGACAAGTATTATGTCGCCGCGGACGGCGTAGTGCTTCGCTTTTAGATATGTATCGTCGCTCGAATTGTCGTCTACTACGATTATCTCTTTATTGGGGTAACTTAGAGATACTAAACTCTCGATCGTCCTCTCTATAACTTTCCCCTCATTATGCGCTGGAACTATTATGCTAACCTTCGGTTTGACGTCGCTAGAAGACTCAGAATCTTTATTTGCAAACTTATCGTACAGCAGTAATAGACATTTCACGATTACCCTCGGGAACTCTAAGGTCAACGGCACTATAAGTATGAATATAGCAGTGAGCAAGTCTAGTCCTAGAAACGGCAGGTACATACCGATTTAATTAGTCTGCCATTCGATTCTATAACTTTTACAGTGCCAAAATACATGATTTGAATCCATATTGAATCGTTAACGTTTAGTCCGTCGTTTTATGAGAAACAGAAGTCTGTCTGCTGCAAACAGCCTGTTCTCTCGATCCATTCCGTCACGACTCTCTTCCTGAAGGTTAAAATAGAGTGAAGGAAAAATTTAAGCTTGGTGTCGTAAAGTTGATGGATCCAGACGAGTTTAGGAAGAGATGTAAGGGAATAGTTCCCGTTCAATACTGCCCGTATACTAATTCTGGAGATTTAGATGTCGAAGGTTTGAAGAAGAACACGGAGTTCTTGGTTGAATTTGCCGAGAAAGGAAATAAAGACCTCGTGATCATGACGAACGGAAGCACGACGGAGTTCTATGCAAATTCTATCGAGGAACAGAAGACCGTTATAAAGACCGTGGTCGAAACGGTCGATGGACGTGTCCCAGTAGTTGCTGGAACGTCTCAGCCCGGCACTAGGGAGACGATAAAGATGACGAAGTATGCCGAGGAGGTTGGAGCCGACTGCGCCATGGTAGTCCTCCCCTACTATCACACCCCAACTAGAGAGGGCATGTACAGACACTATAAAGCGATCGCCGACTCCGTGGATATAGCCATTATGGTATACAATAACCCCGACGTCTCAGGCGCTTTAATCGACCCGGAGCTCATGCAGAGACTCTCTAAGATAGAGAATATAGTGGCTTTGAAAGACAATTCTCCGAACGCCGCAGACTATGCCTGGAAGGCAGCCCTAATAGACCTGGAGGATATGGCGTTGCTAAACGGGTTGGGTGAAGTCCATTACATAGGTTCCGCCGCCTATGGTTTAAAGTATCGGGGATTCGTTACCTTCATCGGGAACTTCGCTCCGTCCCTGAGCTACGAGGTCTACGAGGCCGTCAGCAGCGGAGACTTCACTAAAGCTATGGAGGCTCTTAAGAAGCAGCTACCGATATGGGAGCTCATGAAGAAGTTCATGAAGAAGAGGGAGAATCTGTCTATCATACCCTCTATATTAAGAACGAACTACATGTACATGAGCATCGGCAAGGCATGCATGGACCTAGTAGGCCTGCATGGAGGACCGCTTAGGCTACCCATGGAGGACTTGAAGGACGACGAGAAGGAGGAGCTAAAGAAGGTTTTAGAGGAGGTTGGCGTAATCTAAACTTAAACAAACTTCTTTTTCTGTTTATTTTTTAAGATAGGGAAGTTGAAAGAAATATTGGACGATGTGCTTGAGAGGCGTGAAGAATGCGTCCGGCAGAGCACAGAACTAAGAATCTGACATTACCCAAACGATTAACTAAACCAGATAGGTGAAATTACTTATCCATCTAAATAGGTTGGATAACGTCTGCACTCTTTTTTAGATTTTAGATTTCTTCAACCGTTCTCTGAGACCCAATAGTTCAAACCTGAGTCCCTAAGGTTTAAATATAGCGTCCCTGTAAGGTTTCAGAGATGTCTTGGCTGATCATACTACCCCTGATAGCCTTTTTCATCGGCATAGTCGCTGCCATGGCGGGTATCGGTGGAGGAGTATTTATGGTGCCTATACTCACTCTACTCTTCGGTTTCGAGCCTGCACACGCATCAGGGACTAGTATAGCGGTGATAGTTTTCACCTCCCTATCCTCTATAATCAGGTACTCGAGACAGAAAAGGATAGACTATCTGCTCGGATGCTTGCTTGCATCTACAACCATTCCCGGCGCTTTTATAGGTTCTTACCTAACAAAATTGATCGAGAAACGGACTCTAGGACTTATCTTCGCCTTTTTCTTGATGTTCGTTGCCTTCAGGTCGCTGATGAAAGGTGAAACGGTTGGGGAGAGAAAAGCTTCAGGGAAGGTTAAAGGCAGGTTAAAGAGGAGGATCGTAGATAACTACGACGAGACATTCGTTTATTCGGTTAACGTATGGCTTAATGGCCTGCTAGGTTTAGCAGGCGGATTTTTCTCAGGTCTTTTAGGTATAGGCGGTGGAGCAGTGTTGGTTCCGGCGATGAACCTGGCACTCGGTGTACCCATGCATATCACCGTAGCTACCTCCATGTTTATAATGGTCTTCACTTCAACCGCAGGTGCGTTAACCCATCTATGGCTTCAACACGTTCACTTAGACTATGTATTCTTATTAGCTGTCGGGGTGATCTTCGGGGCGCAGGTCGGAGCCCATTATGCAAGGAAGGTTTCAGCCGGAAACCTAAAAAGACTTTTCGGTGTAGTCCTCTTGATAATGAGTGTTAGAATGATCCTCAAGTATAGTATGGTGATCCCATGAACGAGTTTGTAAAAAGCTAAAAAGTTTAACTTTGAGTATGAGGGAGAAGAAGCATGCCGTATCAATTCAGCTTCGACCTCACGAAGATCTCTAGGTCTCTCTTTGCAGATATAGCTAGGCTGGCAAACGATATGAAGATGCACAGGAGGATAGGTGAGGCTGCGAGGAACCTTCTAGAGAGATTTAGGATACATGAGATCACCGGACTTAACGTTTCTGACGCCCTCACGCTGATCGAAGACTTCATAGACATTCAGATAAGAAACTTGACCGAGAGAGAAAAATTCTTAAAAGCGGGTAGGAGGGTACTATTTCTGCCTCACTGCTCCAGGAAATATATGGACAATAGATGCCAAGCTAAGTTTAACCCGGACATTCCATCCTACGTCTGCGCTCACTGCTCACCAGACTGCTTAATAAACACGGCAACCCGACTTGCAGAAGACAGAGGCTACGACGTGTACATTCTACCTGGAGGCTCCTGCATTCCTAAGATCATGAGAGAAGGGAAGTATGAGGCGGTCGTGGGGGTCGCTTGCGGGGAGGAGATAAAACTTGCCTATAGTTTCTTAGATAAGTTGAAGGTTCCCGTTATGGCTGTACCGCTAATCAAAAATGGTTGCGCATACACCAAGTTTAACATTCAGACGTTAGAACAGGTCCTTTAAAGTAGAAAGCCACATAAACCGATCAAAAAAAGAAAAACCTGAAAGCTTAATGATACATCAATTTCTCTTCGTATTTCCTTAGATGCTCAGCTGCTTCGTTAACATCCATGAAGAGATTTCCGACACGTTCAACATCCTCGACTATCACCGTATCCCGCTTAGCGACCTTTGCGTTCTGTGCAGCCAAGCTTAGAAGCTGAACGGCGTATCTTAAGGATGACTTAACACCGATCTCAGTAAGCTTCTCTAGAGCGTCATTCTTTATGTTAACCCTCTCTTGATCCGCCCTGATACGCAGGATCTCCCTTATGCTCTCAGCATCATATTCTTGGGTCGCTATTATAACAGAGCGGTCTATCAAATCTAGCGGGAAGCCCAGCGGGCTCTTAACGTCTGTTCCTCTGATCGTCGTCACACCACGGTTTGTAGCCAAGATTATTATCGGCACAAGCTCGCTTTCTATAGCCCTACCTAGGAAGCTGAAGGCCTCCAAATCTAGTAGGTGAGAATCGTCGATGAACAACACACCAGGATGGATGAAAGCTTTACCCTCGTCGACCAGCTTCTTCACTTGCTGGTCCACGGCTGCACGGACCTCTGTGTCTATCTCCTTGGTTTCTGAGCCCCCGAAGAGCAGCGAGAAGAGACCGCCGCCCATACGGCTTCTAGCATTGATCTCGTCCATATCGGCTAAGGTTAAAGTGTATACGAACTCTTTGTCCTTCAGGACAGGGCCTGCAGGCCTAGGAACCTTCTTTCTGGTATCCACCTCATAGGTTTTACCTTTAGTGCTGTCTAGGCTTAAGCCGAGGTTTACCACTCTTCCAGTCTCGGCGTCTATCTGAATTACGCTTCCCTCGGTTATCCCTTCCTGGATTATCTGCTGAGCGATGGTCGAACCTGCTTCGATGGTCTTTTCTTCATCTGTGGTTTTAAGGGTTAGTCTGACGCTCTCAGGTACCTTCTGGTATGGATTATAGGGGTGCGGAGCGGTGTTGATCGTTACGTTGACGACTTCGCCTTCATAGACTTTCCTCATCTCGTGTATCTCGACACCTATGCACTTCCGCATCGCCTCGATCAGAATCTCAGTTTTCCTTCTCTCGCTGCTGTAGATCTCGCTGCCGCTCATCTGTATGAACGGGACGTTAGGACCGAGCTCCTTCGATATAGCAACCGCTATAGCCGTTTTACCGGTTCCAGGCGGACCTGCAAGGATAACGGTTTTACCGCTTAGTTTACCCTCCTTGATCATCTGGACTACTAGACCAGCGGCCTCTCTGGCTTTTTCCTGCCCTACCATTCCATCCTTAATTTTAACCGCTTTAAGGTTCTCGTCTAACCCTAAACCTTTAATATGGGTATGGGCGCCTATACGTTCAAAAAAAGTTCTTTTAGGCACCTCCCTTATGG
>CAZVJZ010000062.1:0-7977 GCA_964627655.1 uncultured Candidatus Bathyarchaeia archaeon | reverse complement strand
TGGTAGTATCTACTGAGAAGTTTTAAAGCCCGCTCAGCTTCCCCCGAGAGTATCAGACGAACTATCCCGATCTTAAACAGTTCTTCTCTATCCAACGATAATCACAGACCTCTACTGCTATCAAACGTCTTCCCTTAACTTCTCCTTTTCTTCATGGGGTAAAACCTAACACGAGAAGGTCGAATTCTCTGAACTAGAAAATTCCTAAAGCGTTAGACATGTCCAACAAAGTTAAAGGAAAATTGAGACAGACCGGAGTTCACTCATGACGGTACTCGTAATATGCGAAGGAAAGATGGAAAGACAAACGTATTTGCTAGGTGTGGATAGCAGAACCTATGGAACTTGAAACTTTATTATGGTGCCGTGACTTTATCCCTGTAGACGCCATAGTTACTGCCACAAAATGGTGCGATAACCTGCGGGCTGAAGGATAAGACGGAGACTATAGAACCCGGCAAATTCGTCGAAACGATCATAGTTAACGAGAATCCTTGAACAGCATCAAGATCCTGTGAGGCCTCGAGAGGATAAAACCTGTAATCCGTACAGACTCCTAACTCTCCTTTAAACGATCTTTAAAAGAGATACTAATTGAAAACCTATTCAAAAGTTTAGTAGCTATCTTAGCGCATGTAATCGCGGGAGTGTCAAGGGATGGACTGGAAGCCTGCATCTCGGAAGTGCTTGTCAAACGTGAAGGCGTGGGTGATGCCATACCTTTTCATGACGGTAAAGGATGTACAGTCTGTGAAGCTGTAGCCTCGCCGCTCTTTGAATATGCTCCATGCTTCTCTGAATACCTCTTCATCTATCCTGACGATCGTTGTGAAAGGGGATGTTTGTAAGGCTTCCCCCACTTCGACGGCGAGTTGATGTATGCTAAGTACACATTCGATAAAGGTTAACGTTTCATCTAATATGTAGTCTGTTGTATAGAAGCGTGTTAATGGAATTTCGCCTCCTCTTATCTTCTTCATAGTTTCAGAAGCTTCAGCGTGATATCGGTCGTCAACGTTGTAATAGGCTATTAAGGCTGATGTATCCAGGAATATTTTCATTGAGAATTTTCCCCATAAAGGATTCTATCAAGATTAGAGGAGTTCGTTTTCACTCCGGTCTTAACGGGCCTCACTTTAAATATGGGATCCTCTTCAAAAGAACTCTGCATGGCAACCCACTGCTGGATAGCCTCACGTAATCCTTGCTTTATCGTTAACCCCCTCTTTTCAACGACCCTCCGAAGGGCCTCATATTCATTCATTTCAATCTCTGTTTGAACAACCTTCTTCCTAATCAATCCCCTTCACCGCAAAAATGTAACTATTACATGTTTAATAAACATTTTCATCAAATGTCAATTATAAATGTCCTGATAAAGGATTAAGATTCGTCCTCGTTAAATGAGTAGCATCGAAAATATGATACGTTTCGACAAGGGCTTCGATGGAATTGTATCGAGAATCCCATAAGGAGACGATCTAGGAGAGATGTGTACGTAGAGAGAAAATATCCGTCTATAGAATGGCGGGCCCGGTGGGATTTGAACCCACGACCCACGGCTTTCTCCATCGCTGTTCTCTAGGTTTAGGAGGCCGTTGCGCTATCCATACTCCGCCTACTTTCACCTCATAAAGTAGTCTGCGCTACGGGCCCAGATCCTAAAAATTATACGGCACGAGGTTATTTAAAATTTTTAATCGCCGTAACCTTTGAAGTTCACTTGCGTGTTTTCAGGTTCTCAGCCTCCTTTTTACTCAGTTCTCAAAATGTGCAGGAGTATAAACCAGATGTAGTCTCGTTCTAGAGAAAAGGAGAAACCTAGAAACTGTAATCCCAGACCCTAGACTCCATAGTTAACAAGATACCTAGATAATCGAGAAAAGATAAAGTCTCAATCTAGCTACTAGATGAGCGATAGACTATACGGCCGTAAGGTCTGAAACTTAGAGAGTAACTGGAGAAAACCTAATAAAGCTGTCTACTACGAACAACGTTTTTAAGGCGTTAAAGTTCGTTGGAAAGAGAAATGTATAATATAAAGGTCGTCATAGAGAAAATTTAAATAGGTTGGGGAATCACCGTAAATAAGTCCTGATCAACGAATATGGAAGATCCGGAATGTCTAGACAGTTTCAACACATAGTGAGGATCGTGGATCGAGACGTCGACGGCTCGCTTAAAGTAGCCTATGCCATAACCAGGCTTAAAGGCATAGGGATAAACCTAGCGCAAATGATCTTGAAGAAAGCCGGTATAGACCCAGACACGAGGCTTGGCTTCCTCACGGAATCGGAGATAGAACACCTCTCAGACGTCATCCAGAACCCTGCCAAGTACGATATACCGGACTGGGCCCTGAATAGACGTAAAGATTTAGAGACGGGGAAGAACCTACACCTCTTAGGCGCAGACCTCGAGTTAAGGGTTAAATCAGATATAGAGCTTATGAAGAGGATTAAGTGTTGGAAGGGTGTACGCCACGCGTTGGGTCTCAGAGTTAGAGGTCAAAGAACGAAGACTACGGGAAGAACAGGGAAGGCGGTAGGTGTGAGAAGGAGGCGGGCGGGCCGTGGGTGACCCGAAAAGGCAACGTAAAAAATACACGACTCCAAAGTTCCCTTGGCAGGCCGAGGTTCTTCAAGCAGAACTTAAACTGATCGGTGAGTATGGGCTAAGAAATAAGAGGGAGCTCTGGCGCTACACCACCATGCTCTCTAAATTCAGGGGTAACGCACGTTCGTTGCTCAGTAAATCTCCTGAAGAGAGAGTGCTGCCCGAAACTCAGCTCCTAAACCGCCTAAAACGTATGGGCGTACTGATGGAAGATGCGGTTCTAGACGACGTTCTCGACCTATCGGTCGAAGACCTGCTTGAACGTAGACTTCAGACCATAGTCTATAGAAAGGGTCTAGCAAAGACGCCCTTCCAAGCTAGACAACTTATAACCCATGGGCATATAGCTATCGGAGACAGAAGGATATTCTCTCCAGGCTACCTCGTCATGAAGGATGAGGAAGACAAGGTCACTTATTACCACAAGAGCCCGCTTGCCGACCCTTCACATCCATTACGTCAATCTATAAGTAGAATGGAGAAGCCTGAATCGAGAGCGGAGGTTAGCGAAGCTTGAGTAGAAAGAAAGAAAGGTGGGGAGTAGTCCACATATACAGCTCATACAACAACACGCTAGTGCATCTCACAGACCTATCGGGAGCTGAGACGATCGCTCGAGCTTCAGGTGGGATGTTCGTTAAAGCCGACAGGCTCGAGTCTTCTCCATATGCTGCCATGAGGGCAGCCGCTTATGTCTCTCAAGTGGCTAAAGACAGGGGAATAACCGCCATACACATTAAGGTTAGGGCGCCTGGGGGGTCCGGCGCTAGAACTCCCGGGCCTGGAGCCCAAGCCGCCATAAGAGCGTTGGCGAGGTCTGGCTTGAGGATAGGTCGTATAGAGGAGGTTACTCCGATACCGCATGACGGAACCAGAAGGAAGGGAGGTAGAAGGGGCCGTAGGGTGTAAGGCGGCGTTTACATGAAAGATTGTTTTGTTTGTCTAGGCGAGGTTTATGGAAGTTAAAATTTTAAACTTGGACGAGAATAACCTCAAGCTCGTCGTCAAGGGTGTAGACAGTTCCTTCCTGAACTCGATAAGGAGGATAATCCTCTCCGAGGTTCCATGCATGGCCATAGACGACGTGATCATACTGGAGAACTCATCGGTGATGAACGACGAGTTTCTAAGTCACAGGCTAGGCTTGATACCGATTAAAACTAACCTGGACGCTTATAAGCTGCCGGAAGAATGTGAGTGTAAAAGCGAGCTGGGCTGCCCTCTATGTAGAGCATCTTTCACCTTAGACGTCGAGTCGAAGGATGGTATAAAGGTAGTGTATTCAGGCGACCTTATTCCAGAGGACCCAGAGACCGTGCCGGTAAGCGATAATATACCGATAGTCAAACTTAGCTCCGGTCAGAGGATAAGGCTTGAAGCCTACGCTAGGCTGGGCAGAGGGAAGAAGCACGCTAAATGGCAGCCCGTTTCGCTCTGCGTATACAAGAACTACCCGCATGTAAAAGTCTATGAGGAGCTGTGCGACGGATGTGGTGAATGCGTCGAGGTTTGCCCAGAAAAAATACTGCGCATAGAGGAAGGTAAAGTTAAAGTCGGAGACGTTAAAGAATGTAGTCTATGTTTGGACTGTGTTAAAGCATGTAAGAAAGAGCCAAAAGCCATAGAGGTTGTCTGGGATAAAGACTCTTTCATATTAACCCTAGAATCCACAGGAGCCCTAGACCCTGAGAGAATTTTCTTAGAGGCGATAAACATCTTTAATAAGAAGGCTGAGTCCTTCATACGTTGCCTCGAGGAAAACAAAGAACTGGGTGGGAACGAATGAAACGTATGGTCAACGAGTACCTGCTGAAGACTATACGTCTACTCAAGAAAAGCGCCTCCAAAGAGAATGCTCCTATCTGGAGAGAAGCCGCTGAACGTCTATCTAAACCTCGAAGTAGGAGGGTAGCGGTGAACCTGAGCAGGATAAACCGACACACTGTAGAAGGCGAAACAGTCCTCGTTCCCGGCAAAGTATTAGGTTCAGGGAAACTTGACCACCCAGTCAAGGTCGCCGCCTACTCTTTCTCCAAAAACGCTAAAGCTAAAATATTGGAGGCCGGCGGAGAGGTCTTGAGTATACAGGATCTCATCGCAGAGAATCCCAAGGGATCTAAAGTCAAGCTCATGGGGTGACCGTTGAATGGGTAACGAAGTAGTGATAGATGCTTCCGGAGCTATCCTAGGTAGGCTTGCAAGTACAGTGGCTAAGCGTCTGCTCTCAGGAGAGCGTATCGTGATAGTAAACGCAGAAAAAGCTGTGTTATCCGGGAAAAGGCTAAGTCTAATTCGAGAGATGAAGGAGTTTCTTCAAATAGGGCATCCAGGTAAAGGACCTTATCACCCCCGAAGACCGGATAGAATACTGAGGAGAGCTGTCCGTGGTATGCTTCCGAGGAGGAAGCCTAAGGGCGTCGAAGCCTATCGGAGATTAAGGGTTTATCTGGGCGTTCCTAAAGAGTATGAGGGAGTAGAGTTCGAAGTGATCTCTGAAGCTAAAGTTGATAAGCTTCGTTGCCCCTATGTTACTTTAGGCGAGCTAGCGAGAGACATAGGATGGAACCCGGAGGTTTAGGCGATGTCGAGAAGCCACCCTAGAGTACTCCTCGCAAGCGGTAAAAGAAAGACCGCCATCGCAAGGGCTTTGATAAAGCAAGGTAAAGGAAGGGTACGGATAAACAGGGTTCCCATCGAGATCTATCAACCGGAGATCGCTAAAGAGAAGATTATGGAGCCTCTCACACTTGCAGGAGAGGATCTGCTTAAAGACGTAGACATCGAAGTTAAAGTGTCTGGTGGAGGCTTCATGGGTCAGGCGGAAGCCGCTAGGACAGCTATCGCCAGGGCCCTAGTTAAATGGTATAAGGACGCTCGACTACAGAGAATATTCACGGAGTTCGATAGAACCCTCCTTACAGGAGACCCGAGAAGGAAGGAGCCTAAGAAGTTCGGCGGCCCGGGAGCTAGGGCGAGGTTCCAGAAGTCATACCGTTAAAAATAAAAATCGGCGTCTACAATCATTTTTAAGATTCTGGAAGATATTTCTGACTATACCTGGCTAGGAGGGCGTTCACCCACTCCTCCGGCTTAGTCTTAAAGACTTCTAAGGCGGCCTGCACAGGCTCGTTTCTAGCCTCCACCTTACAGACCTCCCTCACGGTCTGGTCTAGGGCGTATAGAGTTGGCAACACATATTCTGGTGAAGCCGTTAAGCCCATATGTCCAACCCTCAGCAGTCTGCCTTTACCGTACTTCCCTAGGCTTCCACCGACCATTATGTTGAACTTCTCTCTAAGTCTTCTCCTAATCTCGTCTTCTGTTCCATGAGGAACCAAGACGGCCGTCACGGAGTCTCCAGCATCCTCCTCGGAGGGGAGAACGCTAAGTCCCATAGCTCTAACTCCTTCTCTGAAGGCTTTCCCGGCTACACGATGTCTCCTGAACCTACTCTCTAACCCTTCCCTGAGGGCTAGGTGAACAGCCATCCTGAGGGCTAGGACGTTAAGCGTAGGCATGGTTAGAGGGTGAGGCCCTCCCCAACGCATGCTCATCCAAGCCTCTAAGCTAAGGAAGTATGGCTTAACTTTTCTCTTCCGCCTTTCGGCGAGGTTCCAGAATTCCTCGCTGAAGGCTATCGGAGAAAGGGCGCCGATCGAACCTAAACATTTGCTAGCGTAGCCTATACAAGCGTCTATGTTCCAGCTATCCATCCTTAACTCCATCCCACCGAAAGACGAGACAGCGTCTACTACAAGTAGCATACCATTATCCTCGGCTATCTCCCCTATCTCCTTGATAGGGTTTGCTATACCACTTGAGGTCTCGTTATGAACGACGAATATGGCTTTAGCGTCCCTATTCATCTCGACAGCGCGTCTCACATCCTCCGGGTCGACAGTCTTCCCGAATTCTGCTTCGACGCTAACCACCTTACCTCCATATGTCCTAACCTTCTCTTCGAGAACGTCGCCGAAGAAACCGTTCTTTAAATTTATTATCTTGTCGCCTTCCTCCACTATGTTTGCGGCTACAAGCTCCGCAGCCGAGGCTCCTGAGCAAGGCCATATTATTACCTTGCCATCAGAGGTCATGAACACCTCCTTCAGTTCCTCGCAGGTCTTTACATACACTTCCTCCCAGTCCTCGTCGTAGTGTGGGAGAACCATCCTCTTCAGCTCGTCCATTATCTCCGGATACGGCTCATTTGGTCCTGGAAGCATCAATACGTTTCTTCTCTTCAACTCCATTCATCCTCTACGAACGAAGATTCATGGCTCGTTCGATATAAAAAGTTTGATCGGCCTTAAGCTATATTAAGGGTGAAGTCGTATTTTTCAGTTAGTGAGGTTTCAGAATGGTAGTTAAAGCCTACATCTTAGTGACTTTGACACCGGGCTCCGAGAGGAAGGTTTGCAGGAAGATCGCGGAGAACGATGAAGTGGTGGAGGTCAGTGAGCTTTACGGTGAGTATGACGCGCTGCTCCAAGTTAAAGTTTCGAACCTTAGGGAGCTTGACACCTTCATAACCGACAAGATCCGGTCTCTCCCAGACGTTTATCTAACCTCAACCATGATAGTAGCTAAACAATATAAAGGCGACGAATGAAATACTTTATAGAATTTTTTTCTCGCAACCTTTTTCTATTTTATCTATATAGAATAAGGTTGAGTTAAATAACATTACGCTTAATCTCGTTTCTCTCAAAGATTACTGAGAACTACACATACCATATTGTTATACTATAGAGGAAATATTTATGAAGATAGTTTACCTTCTTAAGAAAATCTAAAACTTAGCATAACGTTAGCGTGGTGCATCACTTGAGAAAAACAAGAATAAAGATCGATGAGCTAAAGAGCGATTTTGCGACCATAAAAGGTCTGGAGCTTTCCGTGGGGCGAGTAATAGAGGAAAAATGGGAGGAGCCTATGGGGCCGACTCCCTTCCCCTCTATCACGGATCTCCGGGAATGGGACCTAAAACTGCTGAAGCGGTATAAACCTTTTTACATGCCTTTCTGTGATGTGTGCTGTCTCTGCACTTTCGGTAAATGCGACCTAACCGGAAATAAGCGTGGAGCTTGCGGGTTAAACATGCCTGCTCAGCAATCCCGTATAGTGCTGCTTGCATGTTGTATCGGAGCGGCAACCCACATAGGACATGCTAGACATCTAGTCGACTACTTAATAGAAAAGTTTGGCAGAAGAACCCCCATAAACGTGGGTGGAACAAACGTCGAGGTCGAGGCCCCGGTTACACGCCTCGTATGCGGCATTCGACCCAGAACGCTAGGCGACTTAGAGGAAGTTTTAGACTATCTAGAAGAGCAGCTAACACACCTCCTATCTGCAACTCAT
>CAZVJZ010000061.1:0-8004 GCA_964627655.1 uncultured Candidatus Bathyarchaeia archaeon | reverse complement strand
CATCTGCCTGACGCGCAGAAGGTCGCCGGTTCAAGTCCGGCCCGGCCCACCATAAGTGAGAGAACGCTGCTTTCCATTTTATGGAATGCTCTCTGGGTCGAATCAAGAAATGGAACTATTTAATCTTCTTAATGCTTAAAAGGGTACGCGCCACGACTTAAGGGAGAGGAGTCTAGTGCTTATTACAAGAGTGAACAGAAGTTAGCTAGGATCACAGGTTCTGAGAAAGGTGGACGGATCTACGGTTATCCAGAGGTTTTTACTTAAGGCTGTGAAAGACTGGATGACCGAGAGAGGTCTTTTGAGGAGTACGGGGAGTAGGTTAATATAGAGATAAGCATCAAGAGGGGGAGTTTAACCCTCTAGAAGCCGGTCAGCGAGGCTAAGAATCGGATGGTTCCGTTTCCTATACCTTAGTCTAGGTTTATATAGTTCGTGGAGGTAGCTGAGGGGTCTTCAGGTCTTCGTTTCTGTTTCTGAACGGCCTTCGGTTTAGGCCTGTCTTCTCTGAAGGTCTTCTCAACCAAGGGTCAAAAGCTTATATAGAGCCGTGCTGGATGGCCTCATGTACTTTTATCGTTAGACCATTCTTTTCAACGAGTCCTCGAAAATCCTTAAACTTCTTTTATTCAAGCTCTGTTTGAATAAACCTTCTTCTCGAACACCGTTACCCGTTAAACTATTTAAATTCGAGTTCTACAGAAGAGTATGATCGAGGTTTACGGTGAGCTTTATTGGCAGAAGACATCTTCTTTCCTCTATTCTCCAGCGCTCTATCGAGCCTGAAAGTCGATGCCTTCGAGATCAGCGATTTTTTGATGAACGTGTATGCTTCTTACTGGCATCCATTCAAAGAGAAGGACGAAGAATATCCGGACTCTTTCGTGGTGGCCGACGGAAGCTACCAGTCTACATCTTTTCAGGGCGGCGTTAGGGCAACATGCGTTAGGGCGATAGCGGTAAAATACGAGGGGAACACGCTCACCAGCTTCTATCCTGAAGTCGACGTTAAACTCGGTTTGAGGCTGAAAGGATCGTCATATTACATGAAGGCCCTCGAGCTTAAATGCCTCTTGAAGGCGCTTAGAGACTCCCATGACAGGACTATAGCTATTCATGACGGCACAGTCTACCCTACTATCTCAGTTAATTCCTTCGCTGAGCCTAGGGAGCAGGAGGTCTCCGCAATGTTGGAGTGGCTCAACTCTCTTCGGGATCTTTACGAGTTCGCCATGGATCACGGACACATCCTGATCGGCTTAGTGAAGGACAGCCATGTTAACTATCTGAGGTCTAGGATACTCGTCAACTGTGTTGCAGAAGTCGACAGAGAGCTAAGCATGGAGATCGCTAGAGAGAGAAGCTTAAAGAACATCGGAAGACGTCTAAGAGAGGAGGTTCTAGCCTCCGAGAACGACTTGTTGAAGGATATCATGAAAGACGCTGAGCTCATGACATCGGACGAGGAAGTCTTCGAGGTGTGCGCATCTGAACCTGGCTTCACTAAGCCTCTTGCGCTGGCACCGCAGCCCATCTACCTAAGCGGAGAGCTGAAAGCTGGCACCCCAAACTGGCGTGAATCCCGTTTAAGAAAGCGGCTTGAAAGCTCAAGTCTGCTTAGAGGGGTTTCCAAGGCCCTCGACGACATATACTCGATGCCACCTGTCGTCATGTTCTACTGGAAGCCTTGGCATAGCTACGGGATCTATAGGGTCGACGTCTCAGGTTGGTCACTGGACGTGAAGTTAGAGTGTAGCGAGATGGGGGGAGACGTCTTTATGGACGACTTAGTCGAAAAATGCGAACAGATCGTTTCAGCCCTCAACGGTTTGAGCCCTGAGCCTTTCGCAGTAAAGCCTTTAAGCGACGTGGACGAACTTGTCAGGCTGAGACGGGACATCTATCAGGAGAGCTATGAACCACTACTCGTGGATTACCTGAGGAGCAGAGGGTTGAGAGCCCACCTCACCAAACGTGGTATAAGGGAAGCGGTATTCAGGAGGATGGTTCGATGAGCAGGCTCAAGGTTGGAACGGTTCTCGACCGCGCCTCTCCTTTCCAGTTCCTCTTCAAGGTTGAGAAGGGCCTTTCAATCCCAGTCCATGAGTACGTGACGATCGAGATCGAAGGGAGAACTGTTCTCGCCGAAGTCGTCGATATAGGGGCTAGGAATCCCCTCGTCAGCGAGTCGATGGGAGGCTACGTCGAGGAGAGGGGGATAGAAAGGTTCGGTTACGAGGTAGCGGTCGCCGAAGTTCTAGGATACTTGGATGAAGGGAGGATCATGCGCCCTAAATACGCCCCGAAACCAAACACACCGGTCTTCAAGGCTAATACAGACATTTTACAGGTATTCTATCGTGGGGACAGAGATAGGATACCCGTCCACTTAGGCACGCTTATCCATAGAGGCGACGTGAAGGTTCCTGTTCACCTACAGGACCTATCCTTCCATCTCGGGATATTCGCACAGACGAGGGCTGGAAAGTCTTACCTAGCCGGAGCGTTGATGGAGGGCATACTGCTAAACACCCACTTCCCGGTGGTGGTCATAGACATACATGGAGACTACGTTATGATGGATAGGGTTAAGGACGATGGGGGAGGGGGCGAGTGTCAGCACGACGACTTCGAAGTAGTCGTCTATTATCCGCCTGGAGCACCTAGGATAAACGGTGTGACGGCAGAGGTGAGGGAGCTGAAGATAAGCCCGAAACAGATGACAAACGAAGCTGTCATGACGCTTCTAGGCCATCTAGGAGAGCTGCAGTCGATAGAGTTGAGGAGAATCCTAAACGAGTTTAGGGATAGAGGTAAACCGTTCGGCCTAAGAGATATAATAGGCGAGATCGAGGACAGGCTTAGAGACGATGGTCTGAAGAGCGAGGAGAGGAGGAGACTTGCATCCATACTCCTCAGACTGGAGGAAGTGGAGGAGGAGGTTCGGCTGCCAGCAGAAGAGACCTCCATACAGGAGTTCTTGAGGCCTAAGACACTCAGCGTCATCTGCCTCCGCGGATTAAGGTCTAGGATACAGGACGCATACACCGGGATAATAGTCGACCTCCTGTTCAAGAATCAGGTTAAGAACTTCGGTGACGTCGTGAAGGCCCCTCCCACGTTCCTTTTCGTCGAGGAAGCGCATAGAGTAGCCTCCGCAGATAGAAGCACCTACGCCTCTAAGGTGATATCCACGGCGATAAGAGAAGGCGCAAAGTTTGGGCTTTACCTGTGTCTCATAAGCCAGAGACCGAGGAGCATAGATCCCGATACGATGGCTAACATCGGTAACTACGCCGTTCTCAGGATCACGAACGCTCAAGACCAGAGCATGATCGAAAACGCAAGCGAGAGCTTCAGCCACAGGCTGATAAAGGACCTTCCGGCGCTTAACCAAGGAGAGGCTGTACTAGTCGGCCCGTTCGTCCCATTACCAGCCATAGTGAACGTGACGGAGAGACGGACCGTTCACCACGGCGCCACCCCAGACCTCCTAAGCATGGAGCTGAAGATAAGAGAGCATATCGAGAGGGTGAGGAGCGAGAGATGGTAAAGATAGGGGTATTCAGCGACACGCATATAGGCCGAACAGTTCCGAACGTAGTCGCGGAGTATAGGCGAAGAGCCTTTAGACACGCATTCAAGCAAGCGATAGACATATTCGTCGATAAGAAGGTGGAATACGTCATCCATGGAGGAGACGTCTTCGAGAGGAGGAGCATGACGCCAGGCGACACAAGGTTCGTAAAGGAGGAGCTACAGAGACTTGTCGACCGGCTCGACGGGAAGGTCAGAATACTCGTCGTACGAGGCAATCATGACGGAACCTCAGAGAACAGCGTCCTAGACTATATAGAGCATCCGCTCGCAGATTACCTTAAGGTCATCGGAGACGGTACCTTAAGAGGTGAAGTCGACGTCTACGACGACGGTAAGGTAGCCGTAGTAGGCTTCGGATATCACCCCTATGCGGCAAAAAGGATCGAGAAGGTAGAGAAGGAGATCCGAAGGTGCTTCGAAGAATCTTCTGCCGAAAACAAGGTCTTCGTGATTCACGCCTTCATCGAGGGGCATCAAGACATTCCTCCAGGCGTTCCGAAGTATCAGGTGATACCGAGGAGCATCATAAAAGAGTTGGGGGCAGACCTCGTCATCGCCGGGCATCACCACGTCCACGCAAAACCGAAGGTCAGCGACGGGGTAACGGTGTTGACGCCTGGAGCCACGGAGTCCGTCGACCTCTCCGACGACTCCGTCCATGGTGCGACTATCCTTAACCTTGGAGAGAAAAGGTTAAAGTATGAGTTTAAAGAACTCACACCACTATACAGGATTAGGAATACCGTCGTAGATAGTTCTGGAACTATAAGGAAGCCTGAGTGGTACGTGGAGAGAGCGATCGTCTCCATGAGAGAGTTCGGGGAGGAGCTGAAGACCAGAGGGGCAGAGGGGATTGCTAGAGTCGCACTAAAAGGCTCCGTGGACGGCGACAAGTTCGACCTGCAAGAGAAGCTGGAGAAAGACCTGAGGAAGCTGATGGAAGAACACCAACTCCTTCTTCAGGTGGTTCTCGAAAACGACCTGATAGAGGCCGGAAGCTCTATAAGTATAACCGAAACGACCACGAAGTCGGAACTCCTCTCACAGGTTTTCAGGTCTCTCGGCGATGAAGGGATGGAAGCTGCCATCAGCCTCGTAGAGGAGGTTGAGTTCACGCTTGAAGAGAAGGCGAGCACCAGAACAGGCCTCCTAAGAGACTCTGACAGACAAAGGTTCGTCAAGAAATGGCTAGAGATACTGGAGGGGAGAACATGATGCTCGAACGACTGGAACTCGCAGGCTTCGAAGGTTACAGACACGTCGAGGTAGAGTTCTCTCCAGGACTTAACCTCATAACCGGCAGAAACTCTACAGGCAAAACGACGCTACTAGACGCGGTGCTCTTCGCGCTTTACGGGGAAGTCCCCGGGGTAGAGAAGAGGATGCTCGTTTCCAGACTCTCCACAGCAAGCAACCGCCTCTCGGTCAAACTCTCCGTTAAGCTTACGAACGGAAGATTCGAAGTTTGGAGGACGGGCGTCCTCTACAGAAAAGGCGAAAAAGAGAACTTTAGAACAGAAAAAACGCTTCTCTTCATGGACGATAAGGTCGTTCCGCTGGCCGGAGAGGAAGACCTGAGGAGAAAGGTCAGCAAACTGCTGAAGATGGGGCTGAAGAAGTTTATCAACCTCATCTACGTCAGACAGGGCGAATTAACATCCATACTGAAGCCTGTGAAGGAGGACATGGACTTCATACTCGACATAAACGTCCTCAGAGAAATCGCGGAGCAGCTAGACGAGGCTAGAAAGAAGCTCGAGAAGTATGATGGAAGAGACGTTAAGACGCTCGTAGAAACCTATAGGGAGCATGAACTCCCGCGGATAGAAAAGTACATAGCCAGCCTGAAGACGCAGATAGCCGCGCTGAAGAGAGAGGTCACCGGTCTAGAGCGGCTCCTAGAAAAGGCTAGGTCAGACACCCTGAAGAATCTACTTCTGCTCGTCGAGAAGCGAGACTCATGCACGGCAGAGATCTCTGAGAACGAAAACAGGCTTCGGGGAATCCTCGACGGTAGCGGAGCCTCGAACATCGAAGAACTGAAAGAACTACTCAGCATGGCAGAGAGAGAGGTTGATGCCTGCTCAAAGAACGTCGAAACGCTTGAGAGGCGGAGGAAGAAGATTCAAAGCATGTTCGACTCCGAGAACAGCCGACTAAGCGAGGTTGAAGCAAACCTGAAAACCGTCCCAGCCTCTACGGTACAGGAGCTCGAAGAATTACTAGAGAGAAGTAGAGAGGAAGTCGATAGACTTCAGACCGAAGCGGCAGCCACGGAGAAGAAGTACACTGAAGTTTCGGAGATGAGAAACAGTCTCGCCGGCAAGATATCCTCACTGCAAGGGGAAATCGAGAACCACAAGCGACTCCTAGAGGAGGGCGTAGCAGAATGTCCTACATGTGGACAGAAGATCTCACCGGAGCTACTCGAGGAGATCACCTCTGAAAAAGAGGTGAAGATCAGAAGGTTACAAGCAGAATATGGCAAAGTCGACGAGGAGTATAGAGCCTTGGATTCGAGTCTTAGAAAGCTTAGGGGAGAACTAGAAAGAATAACCGAAAGGACAAAGACTCTAACGCTAGTGCATGATAAAGTAAAACAGTTACTACGCGAAAACACCTTGAACGAGCTTAGAGAGAGATGTCGACGATTAAAAATGGAGCTCGAGGAGAGCACCTCGAAGATAATTGAAGAGAAAAAACGTCTAGCACGTCTCGAAGCCCGCTATGAAAGCCTAAGAAAGGCGTCCACAGACGCCGCTTCGATTCAGAGGAGAATAGGGAAACTCGAGGAGAAACTCAGAAAACACTTGAGCCGCATCTCGGCATATCTTGAAATCCTCTCTCTACCGTTCGACGCTGAAGACCCTGACCTGAGGAGTAGGGTCGCAGAGAAGTTCCCTCTAAGCAAAGAGGAGATCGAGGTGAAAGAGAGGGAACTGTTGGAGAGAAGACAGCGGCTAAGAGATTTGAAGAGTGAACTCAAGAATAACCTCGAAGAAAAGAGGAAGATCGAAGAGAAACTCGGAGTGCTTGAGAAGAGACTTCGAAAAGCGGAGACGGCGAGGGGATTCGTGGAGAAACTGAGGGAAGGCATAGAGAAACGTAGAAAACATTTACTACGGAGCATTCAGCGGCAAGCCCTCAACGTCTACAACACATTAACCGATCAGCATATCTACAAGGCCTTCTGGATAAATCCGGAAACATATGAAGTCTACGTACAGCCTGCCGGCCTAGCAAGCTTCATACCCGCAAGCAGGGTGGGAGGCGGACACCAAACGCTGATAGCCCTCTCCTTAAGAATGGCCATATTAAACGTCCTCGGCCACAGAAGCCTCCTCATCCTAGACGAGCCGACGTATGGAGTAGACTCACAGAATCTTCCACAACTCATGAGCTACATAACCGAGATGGCTAAAAACCTCCGTCAAGTGCTCCTAGTCACCCATCACGGGATAGGAATGGAAGAAGCAACAAACATAATAAAAGTAAGCACAGCGCCAGACGGATCATCACAAGCAAGAAGATTCTAGTTTAAGCAGCTTCCTTCATCCTTCCGACCGTAGAGGACAATCTTTCGATTCTGCCTTAATGTGGTAGAGACTCTGATAGTCCCCCCTCTAGGAGAGGGGGTATACATACTCAAAACTTTCCGAAGTTTCTCTCTATGATGGATGTGCAGGTTACCTGAGAGTCGCTTTCAATTCTACTTTAGTTCGATTGGAACGACCTTACGTTGTGGCGCAGCCTGAAGATTTCAAGACTTTCAATTCTACTTTAGTTCGATTGGAACTCGACCCCCCTTCCATCCTTCTATAATATGAATCTTGTCTTTCAATTCTACTTTAGTTCGATTGGAACTCAGTCAACTCTTAAACCTCTAAACATAAATGATACCTTTCAATTCTACTTTAGTTCGATTGGAACGACTTTGACCAGACGGTTAAGTCGTCTGCGGGAAGTCTTTCAATTCTACTTTAGTTCGATTGGAACAGTTACTCGCCTTATGGAACTTATGAAAGACAGTATCTTTCAATTCTACTTTAGTTCGATTGGAACTTGCCTCGTATCCTTTACCATCTCTAGTTATGAAATCTTTCAATTCTACTTTAGTTCGATTGGAACACGAGTCGGGATAAGCGCCGACTTGATCAAGGAGTACTTTCAATTCTACTTTAGTTCGATTGGAACAGTCTCTCTTAAAGAGACTGCATGAACTTGAAGCGACTTTCAATTCTACTTTAGTTCGATTGGAACTTCACCTTTTCTTTTTTATGCATGTGTAAGCTTTTTCTTTCAATTCTACTTTAGTTCGATTGGAACTCGTTTGAAAATCCATTCTTCAACGTTTTCGATAGCCTTTCAATTCTACTTTAGTTCGATTGGAACATTGTATGATAC
>CAZVJZ010000060.1:7084-8087 GCA_964627655.1 uncultured Candidatus Bathyarchaeia archaeon | reverse complement strand
AATTTAGGTCCAGAGGTCACAACAGTAGCGGTTCCTTTAAATTGATAAGGAGCTGATACAACTCCTTGATGAGAAACACCAATAGCCACCCAAGGATTCACATCTAAATCTGGCTTTATGAGCTCGTATTCATCCTTAGCCAATGCGAAAGCTATCTCGTCATCTCCTGTCACCTTTGCGTATCTTGCAATGACCACTGTTGGAAGACCTGCAGGTTTAGCGGTGCATAAATGACATCCTAATCCCTCGATCCAATACCTCATTCTTTCAGTAAGCTTCACAGGCATTACAATCACCTCACAATATTCTCTTTCCAACCTCCCCCGGCTTTAAGGAATATACCTCCTTAACATGTAAGCAGTACACACCTCTTTGTTGAAGGGCTGGTGGCCTTATATCTGGTGGGACTTCATCTGGAGGTTCCTTCTCGCCCCAATTACCCCACTCCTTTAGGAGGTCTCCAGCTCTAATGCCATGCCACTCAAAGTCTGGATTCTCAGTCAATAGTCCTATAGCGAAGTAAAAGGATTCTCCTCTAAATACCCACTCTCTTCCCTTAAGTGGGTGCGCCATAGCCACAGCTGAATTCGGATTTTCCCTTAGATTCGCCTTTGTTTTCACAAAGTACATATCAGCTATTATTATGAATTCATCTTTGTAGTGGCTTACGAATCTCATGCCAACGAGATTAGGCTTCCCCTCAACGTTCGCTGTAGCTAAGTATACGACTGTGCCGCCTTTACCAACGACTTTAAGAGCCTCCTTCATCTCATCGGTTAATACAACCATTTCGAAATCCTCCAATTAATCCTTTTCTTTTTCAGTATTTATAAATTTCGATCGATCACCTGAGTTTGTAATTACTTAAACTTATATATAGAGCAACTTTAAGTCTTTCAGTAAATCAGATAAATCGAAGGGATCTTCGATAAAGGAGGGTTTAACGTTTCACATCAATTCTAGTAAGCTACGCGTGCGCAATTTAAAATCTACAGTCATGGTC
>CAZVJZ010000060.1:4347-7074 GCA_964627655.1 uncultured Candidatus Bathyarchaeia archaeon | reverse complement strand
TCATTGTTGTGGGGTTTAATGCTCGCCCGGTCGTATGTCTAGCTAAGCAACTCGGGTTTAAGGTTGTCGCGGTGGATTATTGGGGAGACCTCGACATAGTAGATTGCGCGGATTCTCTCTACACGGTTCTTAAACAGGAGCTAGAAAGTGAATATGCTGATTTCGATAGACCATGCTCCGAACTTCTAGTCGACCTAGCCGAGAAGGCGGCTGAGCAGCAAGGCAAGCCTGACTTCATACTCGTCGGAAGCGGGTTAGACGATAGACCAGATTTATGGCTACGGCTAAGTAGGATAGCCCCGGTTCTAGGGAATACCCCTGAAAAACTGAAGGTTATACGAGACCTGTCGTATCTCTCAGAGGTAGCCCGAAAGCTCGAAATAAAAGTCCCGGAAACTGAGAAAGCGGCCTCAAAGACTGAAGCCGTTAAGATAGCGAAGAGGATAGGCCTCCCGGTCGTGATCAAGCCTATACGTGGCAGCGGGGGCTTCCGCATAAGGCCGGGGCGAACCCTGAAAGAGGTGAGCGAAAACTTCGAGCATGTGGCAGCAGCCTACGGGGAGGCATACATACAACGATATGTAGAAGGTGTAGATGCAAGCGTCAGCGTCTTG
Organism: uncultured Candidatus Bathyarchaeia archaeon; assembly: GCA_964627655.1. Classification (GTDB taxonomy): domain Archaea; phylum Thermoproteota; class Bathyarchaeia; order Bathyarchaeales; family B24-2; genus B24-2. Next base: position 6,460 of record CAZVJZ010000060.1, on the reverse strand, counting down.
GGAGACGGCCGTAACTGCGTCGCTGTAACCGTCAACGAGCAGCTCATCGGTAGGCGGGAGTTAGGCGTCCAGACCCCGTTCGGTTACTGCGGGAACATCGTGCCTCTAAAGGCCGACGCAGAGTTGATCGACCACCTTAAGAACGTATTTTCGGAGTTTGGGAGAAAACTTGGTTTAGTCGGGTCGAACGGCTTCGACTTCATCCTGTCCAGAAGCGGCGAGATATACCTGATGGAGGTGAACCCCCGCTTTCAGGCCACGATAGAGTGCATAAAATACGTTACAGGCTTAAACTTGGTTAAGGCTCATATAGACGCTTGTGAGGGTAGGCTACCTGGGAAGATACCTCCAGCTAGAGGGTACGCCGTCAAGATGATAGTATTCGCTAGGGAGAAGGGTGTAGTTCCAGACTTAAGAGGCTTCGACTGCGTATTCGACGTCTCCCATCCCGGGGTTAAGGTGGAGAAAGGCTCCCCCGTATGCACAGTCCAAGTTTTCTCTAAAGACAGAGCTGAAGCTTTGAGGTTAGCCACCGAGAAGGTTTTAGAGATACATAGGTTAATGCAGGCTCAGCCTCCACCTTAACAATCCCCTTCAACCACGCTTTACACTCCGAAATTTAAGAGAGGGAAGTCTACTCTATAACCCTCTTCGAGACATTAACTTAAAATAAGCATAGAGACAAAGTTATCATGAGGTTTTGGTTATGGTTTCAGCCTGTATCCTGATAAGGACGAGGCACGGCGAATACGGTAAGGTAGTCGAGAGGCTTAAAGCCATCGAAGGCGTTATCCGTGTCTTCCCCGTCCTAGGGAGATACGACGTCGTGGTAGACTTTCAGGCACCCGACATGGCGAGTCTAGATAAGTCTGTTCTTAAGATAAGTAGGATGGCCGGTGTAGTTTTCACCGAAACCCTACTCGAAATAGAGAGAGGTGAAGGACGATGTTAAACGCCTGTGTGTTGATCAAGGTCGTTCCGACCAAAGCGGAACTCATACTGAGCAAAGTTAAATCCATAAACGGGGTTAGGAAAGCCTACTTCACCTACGGGAGGTTCGACATAGCAGCCTTCCTTGAGGTCGAGGATTACAAATCGATCAGGGAGATAACCGAAGAAATAAACGCTATAGAGGGTGTTCGAAGCACGGAGACGCTTGTCGAGGCTTAACCCGATCACCTTTTTCTCGTGAACTCCATCTACCATCCTATCGCATATGCTATCCCGTAACGTGGGGAAGCAGCGCCCACTATAATTCCCTTCTCATGGTCTATCATGACCGCCGTGACACGTCCGTGAGACCAGCCATCATCGACCTGAATCTTATGTCCCCTCCTCGCTAGCTCCTTTCTAACCTCCTCTGGTATCCTATCCTCCACCGCTAGCACTCCAGGATGAGCGTCGTGCGGATAGAAGGAGCTTGGAAAATGCAGCGAATGGAAGGTCGGCGCATCTATAGCCTCCTGCAGGCTCATCTCGAACTCGACATAGTTCAGAAAGAACTGTAAGGTCCACTGGTCCTGCCTGTCCCCGCCCGGCGTCCCGAAGACCATGAACGGTTTTCCGTCCTTCATCACCAATGAGGGAGTTAAGGTTGCGCTCGGCCTCTTACCCGGGGCTAAAGCCTCCGGATGCTCCGGGTCTAGGTGGAACATCTGGCCCCGCGTGCCCAGCGGGAAGCCTACGCCCTCTATCAGCGGCGAAGATTGTATCCACCCGCCGCTGGGCGTAGCAGAGATCATGTTGCCATATTTGTCGACGGCGTCTAAGTGCGTGGTGTCGAAATCCTGTCTCGCGCATTCCATATCGGGTGGATGGATGTCGCCGGGCCTTAATTCAAGCGAAGCCTTTTGGGGGTCTATCAGCTTCCTTCTCTCGGCGGCGTACTCCTTCGATAGAAGTCTCTCCAGCGGGACGTGAACGAAGTCTGGGTCTCCATAATACTTTTCCCGGTCGGCGAAGGCTAGCTTAGCGGCTTCGACTACCGTGTGTATATAGTCCGGCGAGTTGTGTCCCATCGACCGCAGGTCGAACCCTTCTAGGATGTTAAGCTGTTGAAGGAAGACAGGCCCCTGAGTCCATGGACCACACTTGAAGACCTGATATCCTCCAT
>CAZVJZ010000060.1:0-4337 GCA_964627655.1 uncultured Candidatus Bathyarchaeia archaeon | reverse complement strand
CCTCTATAGTTCGTCGTAACGGGGTCCTCGACCTTAGTCCTGTACGAGGCGAAGTCCTCCAGGGTCAGCAAGCCCTTATTGTATTTGCCGCTGGCGTCCAACACCTCAGTCTTATGTATGAAGTCGACGATCCTTCTCGCTACCTCACCCTTATAGAAGTAGTCTCTAGCGGCCTGCAACGCCTTCCTTCTACCTCTACGGAGGTTTCTCCTCTCAACTTCTACGACGTTCCTCAAAGTTTCGGCCAAGTCCTCCTGAACCAAGAGTCCTCCAACCTTAGGTACCTCGCCGTTAGGCAGGAAAACCTCGGCGGTCGTATGCCACTCCTCCAGAAACCTCTTAGAATGCACCTTTAAGCTCTCGTGAAGATATGGGTAAACCGGGAAACCTTTCTCGGCGAGCTCTATCGCTGGAGCCAGCACCTCGGCTAAACTCATAGTCCCAAACCTGGATAAAGCGGTGACCCAAGAATCGAAGGCTGCAGGCACCGTAGCGGGGAGGAAACCGTCTCCTGGGATTATGTTTATACCCCTACTCCTAAACCACCCTATGGTCGCTGCTTTAGGCGCAGTTCCCTGACCGTTTATAGCGTATACCCTCCGCTCTTCGGCAGAATATATGAGGATCGGGGCTTCCCCGCCCAAGGTGTAGTTGTTGGGCTCAAGAACCGATAAAGCGAAGCCCATAGCTACCCCTGCGTCTATCGCGTTTCCCCCCTCCTCGAGGATCCTTAAACCGATCACGCTTGCCAGATAGTGGCCTGAAGAGACCACGCCGTTCGTTCCCATAATCAATGGTCTAGTGATGAATCTCAAGACTCAAGCCTCCTTAAAGTAGACATGCCTTTAACGATCCTTATATTTATGATGTTTCATGAAAGCAATACGTGGGAACTTACCTAGGAGACTTTAAACCGTGGGTGGAGAGAAGGTCTTCATAGCTGGTCCGATTCAAGGCATGGAGAACCGTCAAGGCTACAGGGAAAAACTGAAGAGTATACTCTCCAGCTACGGTTATGATCCTATAGACCCCTGGACAAGGGAGAAAGTTCTCTACAGACACATGGAGAAAGGATGGTGGGCTAAGGTCCCTCCAAGAGGCTTTATAGACAGGGACCTAAAAGATATAGAGCGATCCGACTACTTGATCGCTTATCTCCCTAAACTTTCAGCAGGAACATGCATGGAGCTATTCTACGCTAAACTCAAGGGAAAGAAGACGGTCGTGGTATGTAAACTAAAGAATCCAAGCCCATGGATAACGTTCCACGCCGACATACTGGTTCGGAGTTTTAAGGAGCTAAAAGCGATCTTAGAGCTAGGTATAGAAGAGGCACTTAAAAATAAAGGCGGAGAACCTGCTAGAACCGGTTAAGGCAGATACCTCTTCGGGAACTTCGCGACCACTGTATAGCATGGGTCCACCACGTTACCTACCCGGCACCTCCCGGCCTGAGAGAGGACTTCGAAAGCCTCCCACCTGTCGAAGCCATAGTCCTCGACCAGCCACCGCACAAGTTCCACGTGAGCTATCTTAAGCGCCTCCATCAGCGGCTTCGAGCTACCCGCAACCATTATGAACTCTTCGTCCTCCAGCCTCGGCCACTCGATAGACTTACCCTTAATCAAGTCTACCTTAAGCCTAACGTCAGCGCTCACCTCAAGCGCAACTCCTGTCAGCTCTCCGTCGCCTTGGGCTGCGTGCACATCTCCGAAGTAGAGATAAGCTCCCTTAACAAACACCGGTAGATAGAGGGTCGTCCCCTCCTTAGTCTCGACACAGTCCATGTTTCCTCCATACTCGCCGGGGGTCAACGCTGTCTCCCGCCTACCGAACCTAGGTGCAACCCCTATAGAGCCTATGAACGGGTGGATGGGTATCTCGACTTTCTCTAACCTGCTGTTTTGAAGCTGAAGCACAGCGACTTTCTTGTCTAGGTCTAGCTTCCAATCGAACACCCTCTCCTCGAGAGGCTCGTTTAGCAGAAACCTTCTTCTAGGCCCCTCCTCGGTGAATGATCCGAAGTGAGGCAGTATACAGGACCAAGCATAGTCTCGGTTAGGCTTAACCTTCTCTATATAGACTGATAGAGTGTCTCCTGGCTCAGCCCCCTCCACGTAGAGCGGGCCTACCAGCGGGTTCGAGTATAGGGGGATATAGTCTTCTTCGCCGGCTTTCGATTCTTCACTTAAAGGTTTTCCGGACGAATCGTATCCCCTAGCATCTACTGTCGAAGTCTCTACGACGTCTCCGGGCCTTAGCTTTAAAGCCGGCTCAGCCTTTCCGTAAAGAAAATAGTATTTTTTAGGTGTGAACTTATACTCCATAACTTATTCACCAAAAAGGATAGATGTGGAACTACTAATAAACCTCTTTCTTAGTTAGAACCTTTCTCTTTTAGCTTCCTAGGCTTGAGGACAGTAAAAGAGAAGATGGTAGATAAGAAATCGGCGAAGACCTCGCTCTCAGAGAATAAGCCTACATCCCTCTCAGAATCTAAGCTATAGTCGTCCGGTATTCTATAGGAGAATAGAACCTTCCTTCCGTCACCGTTCAAGAACAGTATAGGCGGAATATAGGATAAACATCGAACGCGGCATACATATTGTAGTTCACGCACAACGTTATGGTTACGTCTACCTGGAGCTAAGTTTATCGTGACTTTAACGTTTCTCTCGATCAGTTTGTCTAAACGCTTGTTAAACAGCTTAAAGAAGAGTATCGAACCGTTCTCTGTCGTAGTTAAAGTTAAAAAGTTCTCCACGGAAGAGATGATCTCCTCAGCCTTCCTTAGGTTCTCCTTGCGTCCCTTCAGAATCCAGACTTCAGCTCTCTCCAAGCCTATGAGGCTAAGGTTTCTCCTATAGGTTTCCTCCAGTTTCTTAACAAGATCGATCAAAAACCGGGTTCTAGACTTATACTCCTCTATCAACCCTCCAAAAACTTTCTGAGGAGAAACCGGAGCAAAGACAGCCGGCATATTCGGAATCTTAAGGACAAACCCTTTATCGACCAGACCCTTTAAAACCTTATACACCTTTGTCCTAGGAACGCCGCTTCTTGCACTCACCTTCCTTGCATCACTCGACCCAAGTATAACGAGTGTAGTGTACACTTTAGCCTCATACTCTGAAAGTTCAGAGTAATCGTAAAGAGTTTTCCATGAAAACGCATCGAGCGTCATGACTTTATTCCGTTTCAGTTCTCGATAGCGGAGATCTTTTTACCCTACATTCTATAAGTGCTCCGCCTTCCGTATCACAGGAGGTCTGTGCCTTGTAGCCTCGCCTCATCAATTAACCGTTTCCCTCCCAAGTTTTCTCGGCGGCCTAGCAAGAAACGTCCTGCGATTTATCCCTCTCCTTCCTCGTTAAGCTCCTCGGCTTGACTCTTTAAGAAGTTTAAGAGTTTTTGAAGAGATTCTATTCCTTTCTTGTTAAAAGGAAGAACCTTATGAAAGATGAAGCCCTCAGCGTTCACCGTTATCTTTATGGTTCCTGGCTTTCCTTCTTCCATCTCTGGCTTAAATACTGTGTCTTCTCGGCTCATCGCCGTCTCAAGATAAGGGAGCACCTCTCGGTATACGCGAAGTATACTTTTGGTCTTCCTATAGGCTTCATCCTTACCCATTTTAACTTTTTCCGTCAGAAAAGAAGATATCTTATCCTCATTCGCTTCTTTCCCGACGTGGTCGTAGAGGTCTCTGAATAGTTCTATCCTCTTGACGGCTTCGACTTTACCTCTGTGAGCCATTTCGGGGTCTTGAGAGCAAACGCTTCTACCTAACTCCGTTATCCGTATATATCCCATACCTGTCTCTATGAAACCATACATCTTCATCGAGGATAACAGCAGAAACAGGTTGCCGCTTTTAAGCGACATTCCGAGAGCTTCAGCAAACTTGCTTCTTTCAGCCCTAGATGGAACTCTATCTATAACACGTTTCAGGTGCTCGATCACATGGTCGATCCCCTTAACCGGGTATCTATACTTCCCGACTATACCCATATGCTACACCATTTTGCCGAAGCTTAAAGTAATTTTTTACTCTTTTTACCCTAAATTTTACTATTTTACTATATAAGCTTTTTCATAGACGGGTTATTTACCAGTTCAGAGTTCGTTAAAAAGAAAAATATTTATCCGGATGTTAATTCAAAATGAATTAAAGCTCCGGAAGCTCCGGTAGAAGACCGCTCATAAGCGTCTGCCGAGTATAGCCCGGCCAAGTATTCCGGCCTTTCGACAACCGGAAGAAAGCCGGAGACCCGGGTTCAAATCCCGGCCGGAGCACCATCTAAATCTTGTTTGTTTTCCTCGTTTAGGGGATATTTTTA
>CAZVJZ010000059.1:0-8268 GCA_964627655.1 uncultured Candidatus Bathyarchaeia archaeon | reverse complement strand
GGGTAATATACGCTGGCCCAGAGTGTGGGTTAGGTAGCTTCCCGACCTATGCGAGCGCTGTGGAGTATCTTAGGAGAGTGTCTGAGGCCGCTAAACCGGTCTAGAGTAGATAAAAATAAGGTGTGGAAATTTATCGAACGGTTACTCCTCCAGATCCTCCAACGCTATAGCCCTTATCCAAGAGGAGTCTAAGTTCCTTATCTTCAACGGTAAACCTATGAAGAAGAACCTCTTCTTCCTCAGCTGATTCAGGTTTGCAAGCCTCTCGACTATCGGTATATCGTTCTTAAGCAGGTTCTCATGGGTGGCCATGAGCTCATAGCTCGTCTCAACGTTGATAGAGTTATCGACCCCAAGAAGCTTGATCTTCTTTTCAGCCATCCACTTCGCGGCTTCAGGAGATATGGCGGGTCTGTCGTCACCCTTATAAGGACTCCAGAGGAGCACTATATCCCCCGACTTCACTCCGGCTTTCTCCAGGTCTTCCGGGGTTAACGGTTCACCAGGCTTCTTGTAGCCTAAGTCTATGCCTATGGCTTCGCCTATGAACGTTTCTATCGGTAGTGATACGCCGTCTTTACCGCCTCTCACGTAGTGGGCTGGAAACTCTACGTGTGTTCCGATATGAGTCTCCGTCTCGACCCAATGCATGATAGTTTTATCCAGCTTGTATATGAACTCTCTTATCTCGAGCCGTCTAACCTCTGACCCGTGAATGTATTCGCCGTTAGTCTTAAGTGTTCCTGGAACAAGCTCTTCAGAGAGGTCTACTATCCGATATCTCTTCAGGTCTATTACCATTTCAGTCTCCCTCGTAACATATCTTAGGAACAGAATAAATAAACTCTTCTGAGTTTAGGGATTAAAAAAGCGGTCGTTCAAAAGGCTTTGGAACCTATAAAAAAATTAAGCGTTTGTAGCCTCCAAGTATGAGCGAAGTGTCTCCCAATCTCCGACGGGACAGCTAACCTTCCTACCCATCAGGTAAACGGTGTTCTCAGACAGCCTCCTGTAGAACGGGAGTTTAACCACAGTTCCGTCGACTAGTCTCCTCCGAATCTTGACTTTAACCGCTGTGCCTTCCTTCGAGAGGTCTACCGGCAGGTAGGCCATAGCGATCCCAACTTTCAGTAGAGGAGAGAGTGTTCCGCTCGTAACAAGTCCCACGACCTCCCCATCTACGATCACTTCTTGACCTGGACGTGGTATTCCCCTCTCGAGAAGCCTTATACCGACCCTCTTACGCTTTATTCCTTCCTCCTTCTGCTTTAGAAGCGCTTCTCTACCTATGAAGTCGCCTTTATGGAACTTGACCACGAAGCTTAATCCTGCTTCTAGGGGGGTAGTCTCTTCGGTTAAGTCGTTTCCATACAGGCACATCCCGGCTTCGAGCCTAAGCGTGTCTCTAGCGCCTAGCCCGCAGGGTTCTATACCCTCGGACGCTCCAGCCGATAGGATTGAGTTCCAGACTTTAAACGCTTTCCGGGGGTCTTGGAGGCTAGTGTTCCAAACGAAGAGTTCAAAGCCATCCTCCCCAGTATATCCTGTTCTGGAGACAAATGTTTTACATCCCTCGATTTCGGTCCATACACACTTGAAGCGCTTTACGCTCGAAAGGTCTTGAGTAGATATTCTCTGGAGAACGAGTTCTGCCTTTGGCCCCTGAACGGCGAACATAGCTATACTGTCAGAAGACTCCTCGACTTTTACATCGAATTTTTCTGAGTTATCTTTCAGCCACCTATAGTCTTTCTCCCTGTTGCTTGCGTTGTAGACCACCAGGTACGAGTTTTCCTCGAGTTTCGATATCACTAGATCGTCCTTTATTCCGCCGTTATGGTTACAGAAGGTCGTGTACTGCGCACTCAGAGGATTAAGCGAAGACACGTCGTTCGTCGTGACGTAGTTTAGGAAACTCTCCGCCTGAGGCCCGTTCACCAGACATCTGCCCATATGGCTTACGTCGAATATGCCTACACACTCTCTTACGGCCATATGCTCGACGGTTATTCCCTTATACCATACAGGCATGGAAAAACCGGCGAACTCGGTTAATCTTCCGTTAGCCTTATGAAAGGAGAATAGGTGGGTTTTTCTTAGAGCAGACATCCAGCATCACTCTTGCAGGTTTAAGGTTTGTTGAGCGAGCTTAATCTCTATTTTCACCGGAATGAAAGAGAGTTCCCTACCACAGTAGGGACATCTTCCACCCAAGATCTCGATTATCTCGTCCGGAGGCTTAAGGTCTTCACCACGATATATCTCCTTCCCGCATTTACTGCAGATAACCCTCTGAGGCATAATATCCCCAACATCGATAGAACATAGAACTCATATTTCAATCTTCGCTTAGACAACGTTTTTATACATCCTAAACATGCGTCTTTTGAGAGGGATTATGTCGGTAAAGAAAGGTTACACGCTGGTGATTACGGAGAAACCTACGGCTGCGCTCAGGGTGGCTAGAGCCTTAGACGTAGAGGGAAAACCGAAGAAACTCAAGCTGGGCAGCATACCATACTTCTTATCTAGAAACACGAAGGACATAATCGTTGTTTCGGCTTTAGGCCACCTATATACGGTAACGCAGGAGGGGAAGGGAAGAAACTTCTATCCCGTCTTCGACTATAAGTGGGCCCCCAGACACTTAGTGGAAAGAAACGCAAGTAAAATCAAGGATTGGATAGAGGCGATCTCTAAGCTATCAGAGGGGGCAGACGAGTTCATCAATTCATGCGACTACGACGTCGAGGGAAGCCTCATAGGATACACCATACTGAAGTACGCTTGCGGAGGAAAAGAGAGGTGTGCGAAAAGGATGAAGTTCTCGACTTTAACTAAGAGAGACCTGATAAAGGCTTACAACAACGTTTCTTCCACACTCGATTTTCCACTCGTCTACGCCGGAAAAACTAGGCATGAAGTCGACTGGCTGTACGGAATTAACCTCTCGAGGGCTTTAACCCTGTCCGCCAAAAGATGGAGTGGTAGATACTCGACTTTAAGCACGGGGAGAGTTCAGGGGCCGACCTTAAAGTTCCTCTATAACAGAGAGAAGGAAATCATGTCCTTCGTTCCCACACCATACTGGGAGATCAAGGCGAAAGTGGAGGTTAAAGGCGAAGTCTTAGAGGCGGAATTCGAGGGCGGCAAGATATACAAGAAAAGCGAGGCAGACCGTGTAGTCGACGTCTGCAGGGGGAAAACCGGAGAGATCGTAGACGTTAAGGTAAAGAGGTTTCATACGGCTCCTCCTGTGCCGTTTGACCTAGGACTACTTCAAACAGAAGCCTATAGACACTTCAAGTACACTCCGAGAAGGACGTTGAATATAGCTGAGCGCCTCTATCTTGAAGCCTTGATCTCTTACCCGAGGACCAGCAGTCAAAAGTTGCCTCCGTCGATAAACTACGCAGAGATCCTGAAAGGTTTAAGCAAAGTCCCAGCCTACAGGAAGCTGGCAGAATCACTGTTGAGTAAGGGTGAACTTAAACCTAAGGAGGGGAAGCGGGAGGATCCTGCTCATCCGGCAATCTATCCTACAGGGAACAAGCCTGAAAGAAGGCTAAGCGATCAAGAAGAACGGCTATACGACCTGGTCGTGAGGAGGTTTATGGCGGTGTTCGGGGAGCCAGCTGTAAAAGAGGGAGTGAAGGTAACGATCGACGTCGAAGGTTATAGGTTCCTTTTAAGAGGTAGGAGAGTTCTGGAGGAGGGGTGGACCAAGCTCTACGGCCCCTACGTTAAGGATGAGGATGTCCTTTTACCGGTTCTCAGTAACGGTGAAACCGTAGTGATTAAGGAGGTCTTGAGAGAAGATAAGTTCACTCATCCACCTCCACGATACAACCCAGCCAGTCTCCTGAAGAAGATGGAGGAGGAGAGGATAGGAACCAAGGCAACTAGAGCAGATATAATTCAAACCCTCTACGACAGGGGGTATATAACAGGTGAGAGGATAGTGGTGACAGAGATAGGATTCGACGTCATAGAAGTCCTCGAGAAAAACTGTCCTAGGGTTCTCTCGGTGGATTTAACTAGAGAACTGGAGGAGAAGATGGAGAAGATAGCTAAGGGCGAGGAGGAGGATATAAACGTCGTAATAGAGGCCGTCGAGCATCTTAAGCCTATACTCGAGGAATTCAAGTCGAAAGAGAAGGTTATAGGAGAGGCGTTAAGCAACGCCATAAAGGCCACAAGGATGAAGAGCAGGATAGTGGGAAGTTGCCCTGTATGCGGAAGCGGGAAACTCATGATCCTATACTCACGCAAGACGGGAAAGAGGTTCATCGGATGCACAAACTACTTTAAAGGGTTATGCGAAACATCTTTTCCACTCCCGCAGAAGGGAACCGTTAAACCTACCGGAGAGAACTGCAAACACTGTGGCTGGCCGACCGTATCTGTCAGGATTAAGGGAAAGAGGCCATGGAAACTATGCTTTAACCCTAACTGCCCGTCGAGAGGTGGCCGATAAGGATGAAATGCTTGATCTGTGGGAGAGAAAGCGAAGAAGAATTCTGCGAGTATCATCGATTAGCGTATAGAAAACTTAAAGAGGCTTACGTTAAATGGAGAGAGGCAACCGAGGTCTCATGGAGAGAATATTTAAGTGAGGTCGTGAAAAATCCATTTACAGGTGAGTGGAGCAAAGAGGTTGCGAGAAAACTTTTAGAAGAGGATAATGATGAGACGAGGTAAAACATTATCTAAAATACTAGACGCCATTTCGAGACTGATATTTTCAGAAAGATTGATGATCATTCTAGTATTAGCCTTAACGGTCTTTATCTTAAGCGGAGGAGTCTACGACTTGATCTATAGGCCTGTATCGACGATTCCGTTCATGGGAAGATACGTGTTCTATTATCCATACTCGGTTAACGAGCAAACCCTCAACGAGAGCTTAACCGTGATAATACTCTACGCCATAGGTATACTTGGAATGATCCTGATATACCAGAGCACGAGATATATGAGTTCACCGAGAAGAGCGTATAGCACTCTACTATTAGGCATAGTGTTGTTCATGCTGGGATATGCCTTAACAGAAGTCTTATATAGAATGAAGATAGGCATGTTTTAATTCTTTTTACCATGGAACCTTCTTGAAGCCAAAGATGTAGGCAAACAGGTTCGTAAGCAGATGAATTATAGGAGTTAAGACCAACACAGTTATTATCACCTCTATCTTGATCGGAGAACACAAGTAGGCGAAACCTATAGCAAAAAGGACGAAAGCCAACTGGTCTAGAACGGGAAAAGGTCTTCCGGGGGAAACGTTTAACCTCCTCTTTATGAAGGAGCCTGAAAGGTCGCCTGCCAACGCGCCTATAGTAAGCGCTACACCGACCTTTACGTCGTAATCGAAGAGATAATAGAGTATAACCGCCGTTAAGACACCGAACAATAATCCAGACAGGGTACCCCTAACAGTTTTATTGTTACCGAGTAACCGTTTACCGTCTAGAAAAAGTATACCTTGATCGAGCGGTTTGCCACCGCCGAAGATGACTGGAGCTGCGTTAGCGCAGTACGCAGGTAGAATGAAGATCAGCGACGACACTATAAGCTTTGTAAAACCCAAAAGAAACCCCTCTAAACCTCCAAGCTTCGGATACCTTCCTCACAGATCTTTAGGTTAACAACGTTCGGTTCTCCTGTTTTAAGCCCCTTCTCGATAGATGCTTGAATAACCCCAAGTCGAGTAGAACGCTTTAAGCGTATAGTGAAGTCTGACCAGTGATTTAAGATGCGTGTGGCCACAGGTTCCACGGCCTCCGAGTCTACGGCCTGCGATAGCTGCTGTCTCACTTGAGCCGTAAGTACAGCCACGGCTTCTGAGCCTCTGACGGCATCCGCGATGAACGCTAACTGCCTGTTTAATTCACGGTTTAAAGCGAACAGTTCAACCTTATTACTGATTTCTAGGCTGTAGAGGGAGGTTATAGTATCGAATACTATCAGGCCAACCCTTCCCGCCAGATACTCGTGAAGATGGTCTATAAAGTAACCCTGCGACTCGAAGCTCTCGGGCTGTATTATGAAGATTAAGGGGGAGACTTTATCTAAGTCTAGGCCTGAAATTTGGGATAAACGATCCGTCGAGAAAGAGAACTCAGAGTCTACGAATATCGACTTAAGATTCTTCCTCGCCGCGTTAACGGCGAGCTGAATAGCCAGCGTGGTTTTCCCGGTCCCCGATTCCCCATAAAATAGATAGACGAAACCAGGTTTTATTCCCCCACTCAACATCGAATCCAAACCCTTACATCCCGTAGGTATCGTCCGGTCTGAGGAGCCCACAGGTAAAACCTTAATGAGTGAGGATTTATATAAGTACTTACCGTAGACACCTTAAGATCGTTTAGATGTTGGTAGGGATGTAATGAAGAGAAAGATCGCTGTGGCCACGGTTTCCGGTAAGGCGTACTACCTGATAGTTCGGGAACTAGAGAAGCTTAAGGTACCTTTCCTCAGTTTAAGGCCTTGGGATGAAGTTCCTGCAGAGGTCGACGTAGTCATCACGACGGAAAAAGAGAGGGGCATGGTGAACCATCCTAGGGTCGTAACCCTAAGCAAGGAGGGGGATCCAAGCGAGGCCGTGGGTAAAGCCGTGCAGCTAGCTATGGAGAAGGAGGGGGAAGACGCCGTAGTCTTGGGTGTAGACCCAGGTAAGACTTATGGATTAGCTTTGCTTGTCGGTAGGGAGGTTTATGAAACCTCCACCTACAACACGCTCGGCGGAGTTCTCAGGGCGATACTTAAAGCCCTCGATTCTCTACCTTTCCCGAAGAAGATCGTGAGGATTGGAGGCGGAGCCCAACCTTATGCCGATGAATTGGTCAAGTCTTTAGACGGTCTTCTATCTCGAAACGTAACCATAGAGGTAGTCGACGAGGAGGGGACTACAAAGGGGATTAAAGGAGTCGAGAAAACCGGTGAGGGAAAGGACGCAAATTCAGCGGTCATGATAGCTATGCGAAAAGGTAAGGTTTACCCTAGAGGAAGCTCTAGTGGGCGATAGAGGCCTTTAAGGTGGAAGGGGTTGAAGATACTGGTCATAGCGGACATACACGCGAACATAGTTGCCTTCAAGGCCGTCTTGTCGGACGTAAAAGACTACGACCTGATAATCCACGCCGGCGATATAGTGGACTACAACCCTTGGCCAGGTGAAGCGATAGATTTAGTTAAGGAGCTCGGAGTTAAGACGGTTATAGGAAACCATGACAGAGACTCGGCGACAGGAGCTCCTGTAGGATACAACCCGTATGCGGAGATAAGTTGCCTGTGGACGCATAGAAAACTGACGAGGGAAGAGAAGCTTTACCTGCTGAGACTTCCAGAAACCTTAACCTACAACTTCAGTGGATTAAAGGTTTTCATGTGTCACGGAAGCCCTAACTTCCCGGTCGATGAATACGTGTTCCCTCCACCCACCACGCCTGAAGCGTACCTTAAAGAGCTGATCATGAGGGCTGAAGCAGACGTCCTGATTTTAGGGCATACCCACGTACCGTTCATCTATAACACCGACGGAAAATACGTTTTAAATCCTGGTGGAGTCGGGCAGCCCCGTGACGGAGACCCTAGAGCGAGCTACGTTTTGATGGAGGTCGACGGAACGAGTGTGAAGTTCGAGCATCGTAGAGTGCGCTATGACGTCGATAAGGTGGCGGACGAGATAATCAGGGTCGGCCTACCGAAGATGCTGGCTAGGAGACTGTACTTCGGGCTCTAGACTTTAGCTTCAAGTAGCTTGGAGCCTGTCGCACAGAACCTTTTTATAGGGCATGAGGAGCATCTCGGCTTTCTCGCCCTACAGTATTTCCTGCCCAATGCTATAAACGCCAGATGAACGGCTAGGTAGTCTTCCACCTTAAAAAGCGATTCTAGAGCCTTCCTCACCTCCTCGTAGCTAGCTCCCTGCTCGACGACCTTTAACCTCTCTGAAACTCTCTTCACATGCGTATCCACAGGTATCACAGGCCTTCCGGCCGAGAACAAGAGTACCACGTCGCAGGTCTTCGGACCTACACCGGGCAGGCTCATCAGCTTTTTTCTAGCCTCCTCCAGATCTACCGTGTAGACGAAGTCCAGCTTTCCTCCAAACCTTCTCAAAATCTCCTTAGAGACAGCTTTTATGACCCTTGCTTTATTCCTTTGTAGGCCGCCTATCCTGATTGCTGACTCTATCTCCTCCACGCTGGCTTCTGCAAGTTTGCTGGGAGAGACTTCGAACTTTTCAGTCAGCCTTCTGAAAGC
>CAZVJZ010000058.1:0-8459 GCA_964627655.1 uncultured Candidatus Bathyarchaeia archaeon | reverse complement strand
AACCGCCGACCTTGGCATAGTCCACGTTTAGGTTTAGGCGGGCTGAATGAGCGGATATACGTCACTTTGCCGTCGACCGGGCTGTACCCGGTTTCGCCATACTTTCTTTCTGCGGAGTAGATGTCTATGGCGCGTAGTAGAGGCTGTTGAAGAAGGAGACGAAGCCTTTAGGGTTTGCGTATATCCATACCCCCATCGCCTCAGCGACCTTCACGAACCTCAACTGTTTCGTGGACTTCTATAATGTATTTTCACTTGACCCTTACCCTGCGCTCAAGCTTGTAGTCTGTGACTACTCTCAGACACCTTAACCTCCTTAGATTCTTTCCGTAGCGATGACTATTATGTTCTCTTTACCTACCCGGCGGATAAACTCTGGGTTAAAGCGTCTTCCTCTCAGATAAAAAATGTAAACTGTGTGATAGAAAAACTACGTTCATCGAATTTTAAGCGTCTTCTTCTATGCTTCGCTATGAGGAGGCTATTCGATGTATCTCTGTTGGGCTTTAACTACTTCTAGGCTGTTTCTAGCTTTTCTGTAGTCTTCGAGAGGTTCTCTGTTGAGGGCTAGGAAGCCTAAGCCCCACTTAAAGACGGAGAGAAGGCTCTTAGCTTCCTCGACGTACCCCGCTATGTAGAGTGCGGCTGCTAATGCCTCCACCGTGCTTAGCTTCGTCGGAACCCCATAGTTTGTCGGGTTAGCTGCCACGAGGTATGGAAGGCATCGGGGCCTAACGTTCATTCTATGGCTGAACGCCTCTCTAGCGTGAACCCAGCTACAGTCTATGGCCGCCAGCCCAAACCTCTCCACGAGGAATCTATCTGAAGGCGAAAAGGCACGTTCAGAGTATGGGTCGAGCGTCACTATACCTCTAGGCAGAAGGGATAGACGATGAACCACCGTTACTAGGCCGTGGCGTTTAAGCTTCAGGGCAGTACACTTCTTCGGGTCACACTGTCTAGCATGGTAGACGTAAAGCCTAACCGAGGTCACTCCTCCCTCAACTCTAGATGAGACATAGGATCATCCAAGACTTTAGGTATCCATTCCAAGAGGTCGCTGGCCACCATGTGGAAGCCCCTTTCCCTAGCGACGAAGTCTCCAGCCGCGCCGTTGACGAAAGCTCCGGCGGAGGCCGCCTTGAAAGGCGGGACTCTGTTGGCCATCAGACCTCCGACGACGCCGGAGAGCACGTCTCCGGTTCCGCCGACAGTCATACCGGGGTTACCGGTGAAGTTAAACTTAACTCTCTCTCCATCAGACACCACGTCTACATGTCCTTTAAGCAGGATTGTTGCACCGAACCTGCTAGCAGAACGTGAGACATGTTCACCTCTTTCCTTCAAGCCTTCAGGCGGGGCCTCACCGGTCAGCAGCCTGTACTCGCCTGCATGCGGGGTTAAAACCGCCGGGGTATCCAGCTTTCTACCTAGCTTAGCATAGGCCTTAAGCCCATCGGCGTCTAGGAGTAGAGGTATACGGAGCTTCTCGACAGACCCAATTAGCTTCTCGACAGCCTCCTCGACCTCTCCACGCAGACCTAAACCTGGACCCAGCACCACACAGTCAACCCTACCTAAAACCTCCTCTACCTCCTTAACGTTCTCAGGGTTCAGGCAGTCACCGCTTAGCTTCAAGGTTATCATGTCCGGAGACATCGAGGCTATCGTGTACGCAGTCTTCTCCGGAGCAGCTATGTAGACAAGGTCTACACCTGTACGTAGGGCAGCCTGAGCCACCAGCGCAGGGGCACCAGAGTATGTTCTACTCCCACCGACGACGAGTAAACGGCCGAATTCTCCTTTATGAGCATCTGGCCTACGAGGCTTAACGGCGAGTCTAACGTCTCCTGGACCTATAAAACTTTCGAACTCAGGAGGTATCCCGATACTCTTGACCACTATCTCGCCAGCATATTCGCGGGCTTTAAGCAAACCTTTCTTAAGCTTATGGAATGTGACCGTTAAGTCTGCTTTAACCGCGTCGCCTAAAACCTCTCCTGTATCTGAGTCTATTCCGGTGGGCAAATCGATCGAGACAACGTATCCCTCAGAGGAGTTTATCTTCTTGACCATCTGCAGGATAGGCGGTCTAAGGGCTCCCTTAACCCCTATACCGAGCAGCGCATCTATGATGATGTCAGAATCTGAGGTTGGGATCCGAGATGAGTCCGAGACTTCGAGTATCTTAACTGAGGTTTTAAGCGACTTGAGAGCCTTCCAGTTCTGGAGGGATTCCCCACTCCTGATCCCCTCATGCTTTCCAGCCAGTATAACCTCGACTATGAAGCCCCTGGTTAGGAGGTGGCGTGCAGCCACGAATCCGTCTCCGCCGTTCCCTCCTAAACCACAGAAGACCGTTACTTTAGACCCCTTAGAGAACCTCTCAGCCACCTCTGAGGCGACTGAGAAGCCTGCGTTCTCCATGAGCTGAAGCCTGGTTAAACCGAAGTACTCGGAGTTAAGTTCCAGTGCACGCATTTCACCCGTCGAGATAGACACTCTAAACACCGCCTTAAAAGATCGTTTTTAGGGCAAAAATATTTTAGGGGTTCGACCTAATATCTCCTTGAGGAGGTCGATATGCCCACAGCCTTCGCCCTCATAAACGCTGAGATAGGGGCAGAGAGCGAGGTTCTCAAGGCCCTGAAAAACATCGAAGGAGTAGTCGAGGCCTACACGGTCTACGGTGTTTACGACCTAACAGCCAAGAGCACGGCTACCCCGACGGACAAACTTAAAGAGATAATAACCTGGAAGATCAGGAAACTTGACAAGGTACGCTCAACCCTCACGATGATCGTTATAGAAGAACTGAAATAGAGAATCTGTTACATCAACTCGAAAGTTTTTCTCCCCAGCTTTAGGCTGACCGTGATGGTGAAACTTCACGTCGGGATCGACGATACGGACTCCCCACGCATGGGATGCACAACCTACATAGCAGCTTTACTGGTCGAGAAACTAGAGAAGAGAAATGTAACCTTCACCGAGTACCCGAAACTCATCAGGCTGAACCCGAACGTGCCATGGAAGACCAGAGGAAACGGAGCGGTCAGCCTAACCTTTCTCTGCACAGAAAGCATGGTAGAAGAGGTAAAAGAACTAGTGACCGAAACCGTAGAGGAGAACTCTGACCTAGGTTATCCAGGAACAGACCCGGGGATAGTCTTCTTGGAGGGAGAAGTGCCTAAGGAGGTCGAGGTCTTCGCGAGGAAGACTATCACAGGAATCGTAAAGAAAGAGCATGCCCTTAAACTCGTCGAGAAGTACGGTGGGGAAGCTAGATTCTTCGGAGATGAGCGGGGTGTCATAGGCGGATTAGCGGCGATCGGGGAGAATCTAGACGGAGACTACACCTACGAACTCCTAGCTTACAGGACACCGGAGAACAGAGGAACCGTTAGAAAGGTCGACAAAGACTCTGTAATCGCGATGGACCGCGCGATGCATCGTGAAACGTTCAACAACTTCGACTACGAGAAGGGTAGAGTCCTTATAACCCCGCATGGGCCAGACCCTATCTTATGGGGTGTGAGGGGTGAGTCCGCCGAGGCTGTCGTGAAGGCACATAAGATGCTGAGGACCTATGAGCCGATCGAGAGGTGGGTTGTCTTTAAGACCAACCAGGGAACAGATGCTCACCTAAGAAGGGTGAGGTCTATCGGCGATGTTAAACCCTTTCATCCAGTGATCGTGGAGGGTGAGGTCTCAGAGAAACCTAGAATCATACCTAGGAGACACGTAGTCTTCAAGCTAAGCGACGGGACAGGAACGATAGACTGTGCAGCCTTCGAGCCGACCGGGACGGTTAGAAAGGTGGCCGCGAGGCTTCAGGTAGGCGACTTAGTCGAGGTTATGGGCGGAGTTAAGCCGAGAACCCACGATAAACCTGAAACGATAAACCTCGAGAAGTTGAGGGTGATACGTTTAAAGCCGAAAGTCGTTCTTCGCAATCCCGACTGTCCTAAATGTGGTTCGAGGATGGAGTCGATGGGTAGAGGAAAAGGCTACAGGTGTAGGAAATGCGGTTTCAGGTCGAGAGATGCCTCGAAGCAGGCCGTGGTCGAGGCGAGAGACCTGAAGCCAGGCTTATATATAACTCCGCCTAGGTCTCAGAGACACCTAACCAAACCGATCGTGAGGTATGGACGGGAGAAGCGTGGCGTGAAGGAGGGGTTAATAGATATCTGGCATGAACCTTAACTCGACTAGAGCTCGCCCAAGAGGCGAGAGACAAACCTAAACACAGAGAACGCTGCTTTATGGTCCTCCATCAAGCCGGTGGTTACGCCTAGTATACTCAGCCCCTCGATCCCCCTTAGCTTTGCGAGGCCTAAGAGGAGGCCTGTGCCTCCGATGATCCTTCCATTCCTGTAGACCCCAACCTTCTCGTCCGCAAATCGTTTAGCAAGCTCGAGGTCTGTAGCCGCTAGGAAGATCTCCTTATCCGACTTCGGGTTCGGGAATCCTCCCATCGTGACTATGAACCTGCACCTATACTCCTCTGCGAGGTCCAGCGCTAGGCTACATATACTATAGTGGGCTTTCAGGTCGTCTCCAGGAGGCTGCGTGTCGCAGGTTAAGATTATCACGTCTCTTTCGAGACGGTTAGAGTAGTAGAAGCGGTAGTTCGGTAAGCGTACTATACCCTCCTCATCGACTATCACGTAGTCCGGTAGATACGGAGAATAAAGCTCAGCGAAGACATCGGCCTTCGACGACTCTATCAAAAGCTCTGCGGAGATCTTTCCGACAGCCCCGAAGCCTGTTAACCCGGCTACAAAAACCGGGTTCTCGAGGTCTGGACGTTTGAACACTTTAAAGACAGGTTTAATCGTCTCTTACACACCTTCCCTAATCTGATTATGCTCCAGAGAGATTTATCGTTTATCGTCCTGATTTTAGGCAGAGCCCGCGGGGCTATAGGTTACATCGGGCTAAACCTACACTGTATAGGCATTCGTTGCATCCTGGACTGTTGGAATAGCAGTCTAGCTCGCTGGTCTTAGTGAAGAAGCAGCCTAAAGCAGAGTAGGGGCAGTCACCGCACCAAGGAATGTTTTCACTTAAACTTCTACGAACCTGCCTGAAATCCGCATATACCTTCTTGTTCCAGATCGATTCGAGGCTCTCCCTCATTAAATCCCCGAAAACCACTTCATACACGTCTTTAACATGCGCGTTAACGTACATAGGATGCCGATAAGCGAACTCGAGGCATGGAACAACCTTCCCGTCAGACCTTACGACTGTCGCATTCGAGTCGACGTAGGGGCAGCTCCTTCTTTTAGCGTCTGGGTAAACCGATGGAAGGTTCAGGTCCACCTGATACTCCCTAGCCACCTTCAAGCACTTTTCGAAGCATCTCTCAACTTGAACGGCCGACCTAATAGCCTCCTCCGAGAGGAAGAGTAGGGGAAGGTTTATCCAGTACCCCTTCCTCTCAGCCCTCCTCCAGAGGCTTCTAACGACGTCGGAGGCGTAGGAGTTTCCCCTCCCTACATATGCCTGGCTTAACGTTCCTTGAGCAGCGTCACGTAACAGTCTCCATCCATACTTCATGGAGAACTCGATTATCTCGAGGGAGTGTTTACTCAACGTCGTGTATAGAGTTTTCCTTAAGACGCTCTCTGTATATGGAACGACGTGGGAGAGGAGGATGGAGTCTACATCCTCCTCTGCTAGGAACCTCACGAGGTCTGGGAGGTCGCTTAGGTTATCCTTCATAACCACCGTTTCTACACCTATCTTTAAGCTTCTCTTAGCTTCGTCCCTCAGCTTGGTTAGATATCTTAAGTTTCTCAGTATGGCCTTGAAGTCTGCTCCTCTACGCAGGCTACTTAGCTTAGCCTCTTCCACAGCGTCGATTGAGAAGAAGACGGAGTCTATTCCGATCTCCTTGACCATCTTATCGGCTGTTCGGGGTGTGAGTAGGGAGCCGTTGGTGCTTATGGAGACCTCACCGTCCTCTGGTAGTCTCGACCTAGCTATCCTCAGCATCTCAAGGAACCCTGGGTTAACGAGGGGCTCCCCAAACCCGTAGAGGACGAGTCTGCGTATCCTATGAAAGTCTTCTGCAACCTTCCTGTAGAGGCTTAGAGGCAAGTCTAGAGCCTTAATTTTCCACACGTTTCGGATGCAAATCTGGCAGTTAAAGTTGCATCTGTTGGTGACCTCGACCTGTAAGACCTCTGGGAAATCTGCATCCATCCTAAAATACTCTCCAAAAGAAGAACGAAGTTGAACGCCGAACTATAAAAAGTTGACGTCCCGCTCTACGTAGCCCGACTATCTCCATCTAAGCTGCGCCTCATAGCTGGGGTGAGGCTTAAACTTCACAGCCACCCTATCAATAGGCTCACCTATAACTTTGATCGAATCCAAGTTTGCTATACCCTCCCCCCACAGGTCTAGATAATAGAGGTAGCCGACGTTCAGAGGATCGAAGCCCATTATCTTAGCCATAACAGCATCCAAAGAGACGGGATGGAGGCTTGCAGCGGCAACCCTCAGGTTAACAGGGTCTCCGGACACTGGGCCAGACCCCTCCATCCCCACGTAACCGTCTATCACTCCTAAGCTGGGCATCACATGCCTCGCGAGCTTGGCTATGTTGAGGTTTATAGCTTTCGTTCCTTGGTGAATCTTACTCTTCTCACCTCTCACTAGGCCTCCGACTACGACGTTCTTGATCGACAATGTAACGATCACGCAGTCATGGGTCTTAGGTTTAGCGACCGAGACTATGTAGTCGCTCTCGAGAAGGGTTTTCGAAACGCGGAATCTTAGAGGCTTTAGACCGGTGTCTACGCCTTCAAGCTCCACGTACTCATCCTCGTTGAGGTCTACTAGTTTCAACCCATACTCCTCTATTAGCCTCTGGTAGCCGAAGCGGTGTATGGCGTCGCTTAGACTGCCTAATGCGGAGCCCTCGCCCAGAGTTATCTGGCCCGAGTGGTGTCTGCACAGAACGTCCAGCACTGCTCTGACGGCGTCGACGTGGGTTACGGCTAGCTCTCTCCGAGTCGAGACGAAGTTAGGCTTCACTAGAACCTTTCTCTTACCCTCTAGGCTCTCGGCGATCTGCTCCTCTATAACCTCTAAAGCCTTCTTCACACCCTCATAGTGGCCCTCAGACCTCACGACGGATACTACTGGTTCGTGCTTAACACTCGTCAAAATCTTTTCCACCGGCCGTCCAAGTTAAACCCACATCAAACCTATGTTGGGATCGGTCCCCTTCATATACGTACCGCTCCTCTCGAAATGCGTCCAACTTTCTATGAAACGCCAGACGATCATAGTTCCGTTCCCATACTTCCAAGAGGAGATCGGTAACTCGATTATCACACCGTAAATCCCGTTCTTCTCGGCGAAGTTTGCAGACTGCCCCACGTCAGCCGCCAAGAATCCTGGAATACCCGTCTCCAGACTGAAGAATTTAGCCAGAAGCTCAGACTTCGTGTTGTTGGCATAGATGGTCACAGGTTCGTTGCCCCAGCTTTCATGGACGTCTATTAAGAGGACAGGCGAGCTCTTAAGGAAGACTTCTCGAACGGCTTGGGTCTCAGGCTGGGAGAAGGCGTAGAAGTCCCTGTTCAAGTCTACGTCTCTCGAGTTGCGCCTCGTGAACTCCGCTGCACCGTCAGGGTTACACAGCGGTATAACGACGAAACGGTATCTCTTAAGGAGATGCCCACTTTCGGTTAGGTTCGCTAAGAGCTCGAGGCAGGCGTATGTCCCTTTAGGCTCGTTTCCATGTAGACCTCCAAGTATTATTATGGTTTCGTTCCCCTCACCGATCACATAGTAGTAGATGGGTTTGGATTTCACGCTGTAACCGCATATACCATACGAGTAACCGTGTAGCCCGTCGCTATAACTGGATAAGACTTGCTCTACATACTCATAGCTTACGCCTGAAAGGGCCGTAGAGGAGCCTTCAGGGATGCTCAGCGGATAAAAGAGGAGGAACGCCACGAGAACTACGAGACCTAAGACTTTAAGGAGGTTGCCTAAACCTATCTGAGAGAGAATTACTTTTAAATCCCTCAAAAAAGGCATACCAATAAAAAATGGTTAAGTGAAACTTATAAACATATCATGGATTCCGGTGGGATGCGTATCGGAGAATCTACCTCTACGCCGAGACTCACGCTCTCGGGGATAATGTAGGAACCCGTCCTTTAACCTCCCATATCGTATCCTACTAGAACCACAACATGAGGAGGTTGAAAGCTTAAACTTTATAAGAATGCCTTAATTTTTACTATAAATGCCGCAGTGGTGAAGGCGTCTATAAAGCGGGGTGGGGTAGCCAGGTGAACCCGCTGGGCTCATAAGTCCGGTGGGTGGAGAAACCCAGAGATCGGTCGTTCAAATCGACCCCCCGCTACCATAGAAACGTGCTATCTGTTTTAAGGAGGGTTCATCATCTCCCTCTCTGCTACCCTCTC
>CAZVJZ010000057.1:0-8461 GCA_964627655.1 uncultured Candidatus Bathyarchaeia archaeon | reverse complement strand
GTAGACGTATCCTTTATTGTATAGTATTATGAATGATAGCTGAGTCTTTCTCCAGTATTCTGGATCCATCGTTTGATATTCGAGCCGCCAATCTATCGAACAACCTAAACGTATGATCGCCTTCTTCATCAGGCCTATATACTTCCGGACGAAAGCTTCGCATAGCTTCCTGAACTCTGCTGGAGATACGTCTGTCTTTTTTATTCCATACTTCTCCTCTGTCTCTACCTCTGTGGGCAGTCCATGGCAGTCCCAACCCTGGGGGAAGAGGACGTTATATCCACACATCCGTTTGAACCTAGCCACGATATCGAAGTATGTCCAGTTTAGGACGTTACCCATGTGAAAGTCGCCTGAAGGGTAGGGTGGAGGAGTGTCTATGACGAAGGGAGGCCTCTCCTTATCCTCCCTATGGAACCTGTACACCTCTAGCTCCATCCACCTCTTCTGCCACTTCTCCTCGATCGAGAGGATGTCAAAATCCTTCGGAAGCTCCTTCATCTGTCCATGCACCGCAAGACCGCTAAACCGATAATTATTGGGATGAAATTTAAATCTATAAGTTTATTGTTTCAGCAATCCTTCAAACTAGAAGATATTGAGGAATCTTAAAGGTCTACGTCTCTTTCATCTAAAATCTGTTCTAGACTACAGTCTAGAGGCTAGACCGACGATAGCTCTCGATCCTAAGTTCTCTCACTTTAACCTTAAATAGCAGTAGAGGGAAAACTGAATTCATGTATGGTCGGATATCGGTTTTAAATAAACCGTTTGGAGAGTTTAAAGTCGAGGAGATTCCGGTTCCTGAGCCTAAGAGAGGCGAACTGCTAGTTAGGCAGGTTATGTGTGGCGTGTGTGGTACAGACGTACACATCTATCAAGGCCGCCTGCCAGGTGTGAAGTATCCGCTGGTTCTCGGCCACGAAATCCTAGGGACTATAGAGAAGCTCGGTGAAGGAGTAAGCCGCGACCATACAGGCAGAGAGGTAAAAGAAGGCGACTTAATCTACGTTATCCCAGCTCTACGCTGCAGAAGATGCTATTTCTGTCTAGACCTCAGGCAACCCAACCTATGCGTGGGTGGAACAGCATATGGCTTCAACCCTTACCCTGACGAGCCCCCAGGATTTTATGGTGGTTACGGTGAATTCATATATGTGAGGCATCCAAGCTCCGAGTTTCTTAAGGTAAACGCCAAGCCAGAAGCTGCTGTCTTGCTTGAACCCCTCACCATAGGGATACATGCGGTTAGCAGGGTGAGGATCCGTGTAAGCGACGTAGTGGTGATCCAAGGCGCCGGAGCCATAGGTTTATCCGCGCTTATAGCGGCTAAGGAGAACGGTGCTTCCAAGACGATAGTGGTCGGGGCTCCGAGGTCGAGGCTAGAGCTGGCTAAAGAGTTCGGTGCGGACCTAACGGTAAACATCGAGGAGGTTAAAGACCCTAAAGAGAGGGTCGAGATCGTTAAAGCGGAGACTACAGGAGGATACGGCGCAGACGTCGTAATAGAGTGTACAGGCTTTCCTTCAGCCGTCCCTGAAGGCATAGACATGGTTCGAAGGGGAGGATTCTACGCCGTTGTAGGACACTTCACGGACGCCGGCCCGGTTATGATAAATCCTTACTCAGCGTTCACGAGGAAGCATATAAACCTCGTCGGCGTCTGGAGTAGCAGGCTGGAAGACTTCGTCAGGGGTAGACCGATAATAGAGTCTGAAAAATATCCGATCGAGAAGATGGTTTCACATAAACTTCCGCTTGAGAGATGTAAGGATGCTATGGAGGCGATGATCGGAGGCTACAGGCTAGACGGGAAAGAGGTTAGAAAGATAGTGATTCAAGGCGGTCTATAACATAAACGAGTCTTTTTAATTAAACCGATTTATTTTTGGATGAGAATATATGGGTTGACTGTCTGGAAGGTTAGAGCTACATGAAAGAGGATAGGATAGTTATAAAGCTTGGAGGCTTTATATTCTCACCTAAACCTCAACTCGATAAGCTTCTCGACTACAAAGAAACACTGCTAAGGTTGAAGAGAGAGTATGGGATGGTTGTAATAGCCGGTGGCGGGGAATATGCAAGAACATATATCGAGGCCGCTAGGAGGATGGGCGCCGACGAGACCTTCTGCGACGAGCTCGGAATAAAGGCTTCCAGATTGAACGCTGAGCTCGTTATTTCATGTCTAGGTGAAGAAGCTTATCCACTAGTCCCGATAGACCTAGACGAGTTGAAGACGGCCTCGCAGACAGATAGGATAATCGTTGCTGGCGGAATGTTTCCAGCTCAGTCTACGGACGCCGTCTCAGCGGTTGTGGCAGAGCTTATCGGTGCAAAGATGCTGGTTAAGGCTACAGACGTGGGAGGCGTATATACCTCAGACCCGAAGAAGGACGATAAGGCTAGAAAACTAGACACGATCAGCGTTAATCAGTTAAAGGAAATGCTCTTTAGGAGGTCGTCTAGGGCTGGTGAATATGAGCTAATCGACCTTCAGGCTCTAAGGATAATCGAGCGCTCTAAGATTCCGACAGTCATCCTTGACGGTAGAGACCCGAAAAACATAGAGAAAGCCGTAAAGGGATATAAGATCGGCACTAGAATAGTCTTCGAGTGAGCTTACAGACCGTTTTTAACGTTAAGGTTTATAAGCACCCTTCACGCCTCTACACCCGACTTCTTGCTAAAAATAGAAGAGTCGAGAAACTATCAGGGTCATGAAATAGAAAGGTGTTCATTAGTGATCGGGCATCGCTCAAACAAGATAGAATTTAGGTTTGGACATAAAGACCTAGAGTTAGCTGTACCACCGTTCTTCATCGATTTCAGTAAGTTCGAGATCAGGTCGATGGTGAGGCATAAGGCATGGATGAATACTCAAGAAAACGGTGTTTACATCTTCGTTTATATCACGAGATCTCTGAAGGTCGAGAAACTAGCGGCGCTCAGAGACATCCATCCAGACCTAAAATTTCTTCCAAAAATCGAGTATAAGGGGATAAAGGAAGTAGAGGAGTTTAAAAAGTCTATCGTCGAGCTGGAGAGGGAATGGAGGTACTTGGGTAACGGTATATGGGCGAAGACTATAGAGAATGTTACCATCTATATGGTGCTCATAGTGGATGGAAGTAGATGGACCATCAGACCCCTCATATCCAAGGAAGGGGTATCAAACTTCTATGCCGAAGTTCCAGTAGAGATTACTAAGATGGAGGAGTTCCTAGACTCCATCGAAGAAGAGGAGCTGGAAGAGATACACTATCACGGTATAACTATTCATTCCCATCTAACCTTGAAGTCTATAGACCGGTTTGTGGAGCTAGTTAAAAAGTGGGATTATTACTTCTCTGAAGGCTCGATCTGGCCTCCCCTACTAGAGTTCCGCATGATAAGGTAAGGGTTATCAGAGATAGTCCTTGATGAAGTTCAGGTAGTATAGATAATTTTTGTAGGGGACGGCCGGGGGGACCTCGTGGTCTAGACTCGGAATGCATCCACCCTCCTTCTTGAGGTACGGCACCTTAGATTCAACTTCCTTCTCCATGAAGGCTCTGCCTTTAGCGACGGCTCTCTTATCGATGTTCCCTATCATAACCCAGTCTCTTACCGTATTCTCTTCTCAGAGCCACGGCGTCCATACCCGCCTGAACTTCCAGCGGATATATCCCGTTGACTCCGCCTTCTAGGAGGAGGGGAATTAACATCCTTGCGTCTCCGTCCGTGTCCACTAAGATAGTGTCTATACCGTGACTTCTTAGGTAAGAGGTTAACTTCTTGTATCTTGGAAGCATGAACCTTCGGAAAAGCTTCGGCGAGATAAGAGGGCCGACCTTGTATGCCATGTCCTCCCATATAGTCACGCAGTCCACGTCGGACTTTAGGGCTTCGACGACCGGACTTAAAGTTTCTATAAGGAAATCTACCCAAAACTCCCCCATAGATTCGGCTAGCTTCGGTTTCTTATAGAAGGAGAAGAGCCAGTTGACCGGCCCATAAGCTGTCTACCGAATCCGAAGAAGCCTAGAACACGCAGTCTCACAGGGTAAGCCGCCCTTCTATAATATTCACCTCTTCACCGTCCCAGTCCAAGGGATATCTTCTGGGATCGGCTGGCTTGAAACGCTTCTCGACCTTCTTCCAGTCCTCCTCGTCCTTGACCGGCCATTCGAGAAACTGCGGCATACCGAACTGACGGCCTTTGATCACCTTCTTCTTGATTCCTCCCGGGTCTATGATTATCTTGTATCTTTCGTTCTCCTTCAGCGTCTTGTAACCGAAGCGGGGTATAGGACCGAAGTCCACCTCGATTTCTACCGTCCGGTCTAGCAGGCTAAAGTACTCTGGCAGATGGTAAGAGAAAAGCTTGCACCGCCAGACCGATAATAACTCGCCGCAAACAAACATCTCATCCCTGGTCTATTACGTCTCTGAGGTTTAGCCCCTCCTCTATCCAACGGAGCATAGTGTCGTCAGGTATCCCAACCCACTCGTAGAGGGGAAGCCTGTCAGGCCTCCTGAAATGCGTTACAGCCCGGAACCGTTCTCGAGGCGTCGTGCCGCTACTCAAACCCTAAATCTCCGCAAACGAACCTTATCTAAATTTACTCCGTAAATAAACCTAAAAGAACAATCAATGGAGGCTCTGAAAGGCCATCGAGGGTCTAGCGTTTAGACCTCTTTCCACGTAGAAATCTTTAAAAACTCAGGTAGGATCCTAAAACCTTGAATCGGCAGAGCACCCCATAGCCAAGGCGGGGGTGGCAGAGCCAGGTCAATCCACCTATGGGGCAAGATGCGCGGGACTCAAGATCCTGTGCCGAAGGGCTGCGTGGGTTCGAATCCCACCCCCCGCACCACTTTATGCATGGTTTGATCGTCATGCACGTTATTATCTCGCTGGTTGAATTGGCAGTAACAAGAGGTTTAGTGTGCATAACGGAGTTTGCATGTCCACCATCCTTGTAATGTCGAGGTCTTTAGGCCTGCGATCAGTAGAGAGTCTCCCCGTATTATAAGCGACGGGTTACCGTGGCAAAGTCGGGAACGAACCCACACTGCGGTTCTTTTTCCTCAGGTTCAACACCGTATACAGTGTCTAGAAGAGTTTCCTAATCATGCGATTTTATGCATAAGGATTAAATACGCTTTCCGTTTAACCTACATGCAGAAGTAAATATTATTGCCTGTAGTTTCGATCGTTAAGGGAGATAACCCACGGTTAATGGTGGAGAAAGCGATAGATCTTCTCGGTTGACTAAGTAGCTACGTGAAGCCGAACCAAAAAGTTTTCATAAAACCTAACGTCTGTGGAGGCGTCCCTGGAAAGCCCGGAAGCTCCACGAACCCCGATGTTTTAACTTCGGTGATTAACCTTCTACATAAAATAGATGTCGAAGTCTTCGTCGGCGAGGCAGACTCTTGCATGTATACGGCTGACGTGATGCTGCGAGAGACAGGTGTAAATAGGGTTTGCTGCTCAAAACGGTGCAAAGATAGTTAGCCTCTCCCTCGGAGACACCGTGAAGTCGACGTTCCTAACGGGTTCGTCATGAAGGCCCTCTACGTAAACAGAATCGTGGCAGAGGCGGATGCCATAATCGCCATGCCCGTCATGAAGACGCATATGTGTACAGCAGCGACCCTCGGAATGAAGGTGATGTTCGGAGTGCTTCCTGAGAAGAAGTCACGTTACCATCCTAAGCTCGACCACGTCATAGTCGACATAGTTTCGGCTTTAGCGCCTAGACTTACCGTTATAGACGGAACAGTGGCTATGGAGGGGGAAGGCCTATTCAAAGGAAAACCTGTAGAGCTAGGTTTAGTTATCGCAGGCGATAACGTAGTCTCGACGGATGCGTGTGCAGCGGCCGTTATGGGTATTGAACCCTCCTCGGTCGAACGTCTTAAGTTGGCTGCGGAAAGGAACTCGGATCGATCTGGACGAAATAGAGGTCAGGGGTGAACCTATAGAACCGTTAAGAGGTCTTTCAAAAAGGCGCCTCCAGAAAGGAGGGAGATGATTATAAGCAGAATCTCCAAGGAGATTGGTTACATGGTTATGCATAGACACTACGAGGAAGCCGTTAAGTCTTGGAAGAAGACCCGGGAAAAGGTTTAAATCGCAACGTATCTTGAGAGAAGATCTTTCAAGGCTAACCGACATTTCATCAGAATGCTACATAGGAGTCCCTCTAATGTAGGTTATAATCTAAGGTTAAAGCCTCCGGCTTTCTGCGAGCAAACCTTTAAGCATTCTAGGTTAAAATAAACGCTTGGAAAAGATGAAGCCGATTATTCGGTTGGGACCCTCACTGGCTGAGAATCGGTTTGACCCTCTCGATTATGTTCGGAGTGAAAGCTCCGGCTATACCTCCCAGAATCATATGTATCACTAGAAACCCGTACAGGAAGAAGGTAAGCGAGTAAGACCATCCCAAGAAAACGACGAAGCTCCAGTAGATGAGCAGATCACCTGGAATATTATATATTAATCCGACGATCGTTGTAAGCAACCTCGATTCACTAGGCCGCCTCTTAGCTAGATACAAGATCGAGTCTATGGCTAACCCGCCAAGACACCATCCAGGGACTATGACCCAAGGCACAGGAGGCCCTCCAGGGAGCATCATAGATAACGCTCCGCTCACAAGTTGAGTGAAGGTTGCGGCACCAAACCTTCCGACCATCTCGACAGCGATCAAGGTTAGTATAGTGCTGATAGGTATCGCTATCACCGCATATAGTCCTGGAAGCGGGGCTGGAATAAAAGCTGTTGTGAAAGTGGTTAAGGAGGATAGGCATCCGAAGACCGTCATTACCGCTATGTTCTTAACCGAGAAGCCGTTGTTCATCATCTATTCATAGCCTCGCTTATCGGTTTGTTTTCTTCCTTCGCTTCGACGGATCCCAGCTCCATCTAGAACGAAGTAAGCTTCTCCGGCGCACTCTAGACATACAGGTTTACCGTCTCGTATGATTGGCTTGTAGGTCTTCTCTCCACATATAGAACATACGGCGGACTCGAAGATTGGAGCGTAATCAGGTACCTTGACCTTCAGCTTGGTTATCCGAAACATCTTTTCGGCGGGTTTCTTAAGCTCCTTGAACGCCATCTCGGCGAATAGGCTCATCATCCTCTCCTGCTCCTCCTTTGAGGCTTCAGCTCTCTCAACCACGATCTTCTCCCAGAGCTCGTTTGCCTCACGATACTCGTCTCCGACTTCCTCCTCGTAGGAAGGGTCTAAAACTATTCTGACTGCTGTCCCATCTCTCCTAGCCACAGTTACAGCCGTCTTGCCCACATCTTTAAAGATTAGCGAGTTGTTCCCGAAAGTGCATCCAGTCACCATCTGAACTCCGTCGCTGAAGCAGTTGTTCGTCTCGACTATCGCTACGACTTCCTCCATCCCCCTGCTCTCTATTCCGAGCTCCCTGACCGCCAAGTAGCCTGCTTTAACTCCGTATGCCAGATAGCTGCAGAAGTGCCCGTGAAGTTCGGCTGCCTTCCTTAAGAGGGTCTTTAGATCCCCTTCTCGAATAGCCTTCTCTATAGCCTCCCTAGGGTTCCCTCTAGCCGTCTATACCACCTTCAGGATTGAGTAATACTACTTAAAACAAAAGTGATACTTAAAAACTTTCTTACAGTCTTTCTTCACGATTTTTTGTTGTATTATGTACCTTTTTGTACACAAAAGTTTTATATATTACATAAGCGATCACTCTCGCTCATGTTGGAGATGCTGTAATGGGGGATAACGTTTGGTTACGGGCTAAGCGCTCTCGAAGACTGTCGAGAAGAAGCCTCCGACATGAAGTTTAAGAGAATACCCGTAGACTGTTCTCCGACAGACCTATTTCTCAGGGTTCAAGTCCGGAGATGCTCATCAGGGTGAATGGGAGAACAGTGGAGACTCCCCATCCCAATGGAGAGCCACTGGATCATGAACGAAAAGGCAAAGACACACAGATGCGATAACGTTTATGTTTTACAGCGACTAGCTTCAGATTAGACACTTCAACTATAATAGTTCATCGAGAATGGGAATCGATGAAAAAGTACGGAGACATCGACTGGTATGAGGTGTTCATGAGGCTATTTTAGGGAGGATAAGGAATGAAAGCGAGAGAAATCTCGCCGAAGAAGCGCTTTTAAACTAAATGTTGAGGAGGAGGGTTCTTGAGGGATGGAACTCTGTTAGGGCGATTAGAAACTGGAGGCAGAGAAGATACCAGAAAACGTTGCGATCATAGATTGTTACTTCATATAACCGAACTGTTCGGGAACCGTGAGGATAAAAAGAAAAATTTATTTCATCTCCTTCTTGGAATAATATAGATAGACGCCTCGGTAGCTTAGCCTGGTTAAAGCGTCTGCTTGGTAAACCCCCTCCAAAGAGCAGGAGATCGCGGGTTCAAATCCCGCCCGAGGCTCCATATGATCGTCCTTCCGGTTTTAACT
>CAZVJZ010000056.1:0-8893 GCA_964627655.1 uncultured Candidatus Bathyarchaeia archaeon | reverse complement strand
GAATGAGGAAGTGTCCTCACGGCGTTCCAGGGCCGTTAAAGACTTTTGGACTTGCCACAATCTTTACGGATGAGGGAATAAACGGCTTTTATCAGGTTAGAGCTAAAGATGCATATCTATTTGTCGATTTCGTTAAAAACTTTCTTTTAGGAACAGATCCATTCGAGAAGGATCGAATTCTGGGTAGATTTAGACCTGTCATCCGTAGGGGAGGGGAATGGTTCCCGTTCCACGGATATCCCATAAGGATTGTTGGTTACGCCGAATGCTGTCTCTGGGATATAATCGGGAAAGCACTCGATAAACCAGTCTACAAGATTTTAGGGCAGTGTCGAGAGAAAGTTCCAGCATACGCAAGCTCGAAGCACATTCCTACCGTAAAGGAGAACATCGAGCATTTTAAGGACTGCATATCTCAGGGGTTCAGAGCCTTTAAGCTGCATCCCCCATCTACAAACTGGATCGACCCGGAAATGAGGAGGAAGATTAGCTGGAAGATCGACCTACAAGTTGCACGTGAGCTAAAGAAGATCGCTGGAGACGACGTGACCCTTCTCTACGACCCTGTTAATACATATGACCGTGAAGTCGCGTTGATCGTTGGAAAAGAGATCGAAAGTTTAGGGTTCTACGTTTATGAAGACCCCATGCCGACCTCTGATATAGAGGGAAACGCTAAGCTCTGCGCAGAACTTAAGATACCCATAATGTTGGGAGAGCAGCTGGACGACCTCTACAAATATGCTGAACTCGTAAGAAGTCAAGCCACAGACGTTTTAAGGTGTGTCCTAGAGAGGATTGGAGGCATAACCTCAGCCATGAAGTTGGCCCATCTAGCAGAGCTTCATGCGATGAAGATGGAACCCCATAGCTTCGGGACTCAGGCAACACAGTTCGCACATCTACAGGTCATGCTGGCTATGGAGAACAACGATTTCTTCGAATCCCCTGTCCCGCAGGGGACGTTCGATACAGACGTCGTCAAGGACACGATCAGAATAGATGAGGAAGGCTTCGTTCATGCACCGGAGAAGTCTGGACTCGGATTCGAGGTGGACGAGAAGAAACTCAAAGAGAGGACTGTAAAAATTATAAGGTGAGTAATCCCTCTTATCTCGACACATCCTTTTAATTACAGGCCTGCTCAACAAAAAGAGAAACTTTCCGCGATGACGGCATTACTTTTCTTAGCCTACATGTAGGTTGAAGGATTTAGCGGAGCCGGACAAATTGATGTCCCGTCCTAGCCCAGAAATACGGAGTTAGAGGGTTGACTGCTAACGCTCTAAAGCATTAGTGTGAATAAGACATTGCTCTTAACCCTTAAGACCTCCCTTTAACCTTTGGATCCTTTTCCTAATCTCCTTTATCGCCTACGCCTCTCAGACGCTGGAATAAACCTTAAGGCTCCGGGAGGGCAGGCCTCGACGCAGACAGGGCCATTTGGCCTGTCTTTACATAAGTCGCATTTAAAATAAATCCTCCTGCCCTCTACTTCTTTGTATCTTATGATCGTCTTTTCCGGCATGAGTGGACATGCACGTGCACATGCACCGCATCCTGTGCATTTAGTT
This sequence comes from uncultured Candidatus Bathyarchaeia archaeon, assembly GCA_964627655.1. GTDB lineage: Archaea > Thermoproteota > Bathyarchaeia > Bathyarchaeales > B24-2 > B24-2. Next base: position 7,319 of record CAZVJZ010000056.1, on the reverse strand, counting down.
TCGTCTATAACTCGTGCACCTGTTTTGGGGTCTATGTACATGGCAGGATCTTTATATATCGACGTACAGGCGTAGTAGCAGGCCGGCCAGTCACATTGTTTACATATTTCTAGTTCAGGGAACATCGGAAGGAAATCGTCGAAGCGTACACGTATCCTAGACAGGTTGGGGTTGCATTCCCCTTCATGATAAAGCGAGCAGGCTACCTCGCACTCCCTACACTCTAGGCAGATGTGGTTATCTACTACTATCGCTCCTGACCTCGGTGGTTTCTCTATAGTCATTGACGTCTTTGTTCTGGTTTCTGGTTTAGATAGGGCCATCTCTACTTCACGTCCTTCCTTTTTAGCTCCTTAGAGAGGGTTAATGTTACTTTTCCTATAAATATAGACTCCTTTTATATGGAACCACAGCTGGTTTTATGTCTGGTGTATCCTTGAAGAGCATAGCGAACCTCCGCGGGTCTATGGTTCTATCTTTGAAACAGCCGTAGTGTGACGGAATAACGACTTTAGGTTTTATGAGTTTAGCGAGAGGAAAACGTCTTCAAGTTTACGTTCTGAGGTGTCCCCGACTATCGGTAAAATCGCTATGTCGGGATTCTCCCTTACGACAGGTCTTAAGATCTTCTCAGGATTCTCGACAACACTTTGATAAGTGTCTCCCATATTGTATATCTTTACTTCATCCACCTCGAATAGGTAGCCGAAGTGCGTAGTCTCAGCCTCTTCAGGCGGAACAGAATAGAATGCCGTGACTTTTAGGTCTCCCACGCTGTAAGGAGTGCCAGCTTCTAAGGCTTTTACGCGGTCTCTTCTTACGCCTAGGTCTACTAGGTGCTCACAGGCTTCACGAGGACCGAAAAAGAGCGTGTCTGGATAAGTCCTCGCTATTATAGGTAGCGATACAGGATCCGTGTGGTCTAGATGGTCGTGTGTACAGAAGATGTAGTGTACGTTGAAGTTCTCAGGCTTCACGGAGGTTCAGGATGAACGTAGCTGAAGCGCTCATCCCTAGAGAGATATAGGTCTATCGCAAACATCGTTCCACTAGAAGTTTTTATTATAAAGGAGTTTTGGCCGAGCCAGAAGATCGCTACCTCGCCTTTCTCCAACCTTAAAATTCTGATTTAATTCATCAACTCTGACATCGAACAGATCTCCCTTACTTTTTATTTTCTACTCATATCATAGCAAATTCAACGTTTCAGCCAAACTCTCCATAGAACTCTTAAATATTTTATGTTTGATAAAAGTAAGAAAATGTGTTTGGAGGGGAATCGACTGGACAGGATTGAGGAGAAAGTTCAAAGCATACAGTCCAGCTTCGCCAAGATTTTAGTTTACATCATCTCCCTAGCTACTTCGTTGATAGTCTTAAACTTCATATTCGGCTGGAAAACTGTAGAGGAGGTTCCTCCACTCTTACAGCCGTATACCGGTCTTATAACCATCGTTCAGCCATATGTAGTATATATTCAGGCTGTCCTCCTACTAGTCTTCGGCTACCTGGCCGTAAGGTCTGCCAGCGCCATGGTCTACACCTACGTTAGGAGGATCGCCGACTACTCCACAGCCGCTTCCATAAAGACGATAACTAAAGTCGTCGGTCTAGCAGTCTTACTCTCGATGCTAGCTTCGGTGTTCAATGTTAACCCGGCAACAGCCTTGACAATAGGGTCGTTCGGCGGGCTTGTCGTCGGCTTCGCGACCCAAACCATCCTTTCACATGTGGTGGCGGGCATATTCCTCCTGTTGTTCAGACCGTTTAAGTATGGTGACTTAATCACCGTCGCAGGTAAGACGGGAGTAGTTAAAAACATAACCCTTATGCATCTCGTCCTCGAAACTCAAGATAAAGGAAGCGTCATACTTATCCCCAGCGGTTCTGTGGTTACCCAGATAATTCAGATAAATAAAGAATCTTTCGAAGCCTAAAGATTGCTCCGACTAATCTAGAGTTTTACATCCTCTATCTCTGGAGGATAATCAACGTCCAAGCAAGAAGTGCCGTCAAAAAGTGTGGGAAGCGGTAGATGCTTATATATGCTTCAGCTGGTTTCGATACATCTCTATTATCTCTTTTACGGTTGTTGCATCCTCTGGAGATTTATCTGTTCGCCATTTCTCTAGCCTAGGAAACCTTATAGCTAAACCTGCGTTCTCGGCTACTTTCCCCCATCCGCACCTATGCGACGGGCTTAAAGTGAGCTCCGCACCTCTCACCTCAAGAACGATCGCTGGGACAAACCATACGTCCGCTTTTATGGCGGAGTCTACTCTGGGATGGCAGTGTTCTAGCTTGTAAGGTTTAAGTATTTCAGGGAGTCTAGCAAGCTCTTCGTCTGTGAACCCTGTTCCAAGCTTGCATACCGTTTCGAACATGTCTCTTTCATGGTTATAGGCGGCCATCAGGAGGGCGCCGTAGGTTCCAGCCCTCTTTCCTCTACCTGCGAATGCTCCGACCACCACTAGGTCTACGGTGTCTCCCATCTCGCTCTTATACTCCCTCTTGTATTTAAGCCACTTGAACCCTCTCTTACCCGCTGTGTATATCGAGTCTTCGTCGATCGATTTGACCATCACTCCTTCACATCCCTTTTCTATGGCGATGTGCATGTAGAGCTCGAGGTCTTTGGGGTTGTCGATTATCCTGTATTCGGCGAGCTTAACTTTATCGGATTCCTCTACGATCTTTTCGAGCGTACTTCTCCTCTCTAAGTACGGCTTCTTGGTCATGTCTACTCCGTTCAGGTATAGCACGTCGAAGAGGTAGATGTTGACAGGTATCTCCTCCATCATCTTCTCGATGTCGTATTTTCTTCCCCTCCTTCTCGAGATCATCTGGAACGGGTACATCTCTCCTGTATGTGGATCTACGGCGACGCATTCGCCCTCGACTATCGCTTCGTCCACCTTCAAACTTTTCCTGAGAGCTTCAGCCACGTCTGGAAACTGCGTGGTGATGTTTTCCATCCTACGTGAGAAGAGGTAAACCTCCTTCGGGGAAATGTGGGCCTGAATCCTTAGCCCGTCGTATTTAAATTCCACCGAGGCTTTTCCGTTCATCCTCTCTAATATTTCCTCAACGGAGGCCATCCGTTCAGCTAGCATAGGCCTGATAGGTCTACCTATAGTTACCTGAAACTTCTTTATACCTTCCAACCCTTTCTCAGCGATCGTTTTAGCCACTATACCCAGATCGGATGAGAGGTTGTAGGCTTCCTCTAGTATAGGTCTATTGGATTTGTCTCCAGTGAACGCTAAAGCCAGTGCGTCCAGTATAGTCATGTCACCTATACCTAACCTTAACTTACCGGTGACTATTCGGACTATGTATTTAGCCTCTTTCGGCCTGCTTTCTCTCAATAGTTTTGAAAGTAGCCTGATCTTTATCTCGTTTGAGCCTTTACCCGAAGTTTTAGCTATCTTGTCTAGAGTGGAGTAGACGTCCTCGACCGTTAAGGCTTTTAATGGGGGGAACCTGCCTTTAAGGAGATCCTCGACCGTCGAACCTAAGTCTCCATACTGTTTGTACAGCTGGTTGATCTTCTTCTTCGCCACGAGCGTAGCTCTAGAGACGGCCTCTATGGCCATTCTTTCTGCCATTCCGAGTTCTATTCCCATGTAATCTGGGTAGAGTTTACCTTGGGTTAGATAGATGACCTTATCGATCATCTGTGGAGGGGAATCCTTAAAAAGACTGACCAGATGGTCTGTCATCTCTAAGCGCTTGGTCGTGTCCTCTATCTTTTCATAGAGGTCAGCCACCCTAGAAAACTCCAACCTTAGATTCCTCCAAAACTCATGGAGATAAGATCCTTCTGTAAAAGAATACTGTTTTCTTGAGAAATAAGTTTTCCCTTAAGTTCAGAGGACACGAGTAAGCTCCGAGATAGACCTCAACACATAATCGACCTCTACGCTCGCCTCCTCTCCAGACCTGTTTATCCAGACGGCTTTCATACCCGCCTTTTTCGCTCCCAAAACATCTTTTTCTATAGAGTCTCCTACATGGACGGTTTCAGAACCGCTTAACCCCAGTTTCTGGAGGGTGAACTTGAAGATCTCTGGGCTGGGTTTCCTTACGCCTATATCCCTAGAGAGCACTACCACCTCAAAATACTTCTCTAAGCCGAGTTTCTTAATGGCGTATCTAGGTAGCTCACTAGAAGCATTCGAGATCACTGCTAAACGGTATCGGTTTTTAAGGTAGTCTAAGACCTCCTCCGCCTTCGGTAGTATCTGGACTCTGAAGGAGTTTAGGTATAGTTTATGTACGTATTCGAGGGTGTAATCTTCAGGCGGTATACCTAACCTAGATAGGACGGAAGAGTAGAACTCTTCGATCCTGACCTCCCTATCGAGTCTTCGAGCTCTCTCCATCTTTTCAAGAGCTCCGTTGATAGCTTTAATCAATCTTGTCTCTCCCCCTGTGAAGCCTAAACTGTGGAGATACATCAGAAGCCTACTCCTAAAAGATTGTCTGTCTAGCTCTCCGTCGGCTAAGGTTCCTCCAAAATCTAAGGTTACAGCCTTAATCACCGTTCCTCGACCTCTAGGTTCAGCATTCACACGGTATACGACGGCATACTACTGCTTATATCGTTAAGGTAAAGGCTTTCAGTAAACTCCCTCAACTCAGGGTTTTCTTCAGCCTCCTTAACGAGCTCAGTCCTAAACCTACTTACCATACGAACCATGTCACTTAAATCTATTTTAAGGCTCAACAGGCAGGTCAAGGTTTTAAGAAGGCGTAGCGCAGCCATAGGGTTCCGGTTACCCATGTAGACCGATAAGGCAACCCATAGACTAATGGTGTCTATGTCATACTTCCTCGACCTCCACAGTATTTCACTGTAAACGCTCGTAGCCCCCTCGTAACTCGTGGGCTCCACCCCACATCGCTTCATCTTCTCGAGCTTCTCAGGGTTATTCGTAGAGCCTGAAACCAAGAAGACTTTACCATAAGACGAATCGACTAGATAACCGCCTAACGTATAGATTTCTTTTACACCATATTTAAGACAATACTCCAGGACATTATCCACGTATTTAGACCAGTTTAAATGTGGCTCTACACCCTTTAGGATTATGATTATCCGGTCTCCCGTCCATTCGTAAAACACGTTCCTTAATTTATCATATCTCTTGATTAACCCTCCTTCTATCGAGACGAAAGGCCTGCTTATCTGGTAATTGTAGAATTCATCCGACTCTATCTCACCAACCCTTCTCGCCTTAAGCTTGTCTATCAGATAGGAAACGCTCATTGTAGAAGCTTCACCGGCGTTTCCCCAGCCGTCTAAACCTATGATCATGGAGGGATATTTATGTCCATTCTCTCTGTTCATATCGATCCCTGGAGATATGACTTTACAGCATCAATATTTAGCTTTTCTCGACGCCTGCTAAGCGTAACTGTGACCTGCTTTCTAAACGATCCGTAGAGCTTTAAAGGTTCAGAGTGAGACATTCACTTCGTTTTGGAAGCCTTTTTAACTTTTCTCTCTTATTTAATAATGATCGTACACCAGAGTTGAGAGCTCATGGTATACGACTTTTTAATTAAAGACGGAATGATAGTCGACGGAACAGGGAATCCTTGGTTTAAGGGAGACGTAGCCATAAAGGACGGGAAGATAGTGGATGTAGGGAAAGTTCAGGGGGACGCCGAACGAACGATCGATGCTGAAGGCCTAGTGGTTTCTCCAGGCTTCATAGATATACATAACCACTCTGACGTTTCGCTGTTGGTCAACCCTAGAGCGGAGAGCCTTGTGAGACAAGGAGTAACGACCGTCTGTATCGGAAACTGTGGTCTATCACCCCATCCGGTGAACGAGTCCACTAAAGACGATCTATACAGATACCTATCGCCGTTCTATCCTATCGAGGAGATCAAATGGAGGTCTACCCGAGAGTTCTTAGGGAAGCTTGAGACCAAAGGAGTATCATGTAATGTGGCAGCCTTAGTCGGTCACGGCTCGGTGAGGATAGCGGTTATGGGATTCGAAGACCGAGAACCGACTGCTCAGGAACTTCGTGAGATGAAAAACCTCGTTTCAAAGGCTATGGATGAAGGAGCTTTCGGGATCTCTACAGGATTGGGCTACGCACCAGGACTCTTCTCTAAGACAGACGAGCTTATAGAACTAGCGAAGGTGGTCTCCAGAAAGGGAGGCTTCTATGCGACTCACACACGTTCTCTAGGCGTAACCTATGAGGAAGGCGTAGCGGAGGCTATAGAAATAGGTAGAGAATCGAGGATACCTGTCCAGATAAGCCATATCGAGTCGCATTACCCGAACTGGGGAAGAACAAAAAACGTTTTAAAGATGATCGATGAGGCCAGGTCTCAGGGTATAGACGTAACATGCGATATACCCCCATATCTCTATAATTTAACGGTAATCACAACGCTCTTACCTAGATGGGTGCAGGAGGGCGGATTAACGAAACTGATAGAGAGGCTAAAAGATAGAGCAGTACGCGAGGAGGTTAAGAGGGAGATCCTTAAAGAAACAGATAAAAGGAGAAGTAATACGATGACTGCTCTAGCAGTCGACGGATACTGGGATAAGATTAGGTTGGCTAGCAGCGACCGAAACCCGCAGTTTATCGGTAGGAGCATCGCCGATATAGCCGAAGAACTAGGTATTCACCCCTATGACGCAGTCTTCGATCTAATAGTCGAAGAGGGAAAGCAGTTCCTTATAGTCGGAGAAAGTCATCACGAGGGAGACATGCAGCTGGTCTTGAAGCATCCGGCCTCTATGGTTGAGACAGATGAGAGCGCACGGGCACCCTACGGTCCCTTATCTAAAGGTAGGCCGCATCCGAGGGCTTACGGCACTTTCCCCTTACTCTTCAGAAAGTATGTTAGGGGAGAGAATCGTCTAGAGATTCCTGAAGAGAAGGGATACAGACTTCTCACTTTGGAGGAAGCTGTGAAGAAGGTTACCTCCCTTCCGGCTCAGAGGCTCGGATTACAGGATAGGGGACTTATATGTAAAGGGATGTCTGCAGACATAACTGTCTTCGACCCTGAAAAAGTCACCGATGAAGCAACGTATAGTGAGCCGCATCGATATCCCACAGGTGTAAGATACGTAATCGTTAACGGTGAGATAGTCGTCGAGGAGGAGGAACATACAGGGGCATTACCCGGAATTGTGCTTAAAGGCTCTTCATACCACGAGAACGATCGTTAGACGTAAACGATTTCTAGGATTTAACCGGTAAAATTTAACTCAAAACCTTCATCCATTGTTATTAAATAAGTGAAAAAATTTATAAAAAGGTTTAAGGATATAGAAA
>CAZVJZ010000055.1:5128-8990 GCA_964627655.1 uncultured Candidatus Bathyarchaeia archaeon | reverse complement strand
TTCTGTGCTGCCTCCAGTTTTGGCGCGTAGACTTCTAGCGTGTCAGTCAGCCCTGTGGAAGCTCTCTCGGTGTTTATGCTGGTCGTAGATTGTGAAAGTATGGTGACTATCAGGGTCTCGAACGGGTCTCTCCTGACATGGGTTAGCCGTTGAGCAGCGAACTTAGACCTTAAAACTTCGAGTATTCTACCAGCGGTGGACGGGCCCATGAAGAAACCTATATAGGTCGTCGTATAAAGATGTGTTTGGTAGGTTTCGATGGCTAAGGTGTCAAAGTTCGAGGTTTTAAGCGGAGAAAAGAAGTTTACCGCTGTTAAATTGACCTTGGAGAACGCTGTCTTGACTCTTCTCAGCGAGGGGGAAGAGAGGTTTGGAACGTTAGCCGTAGCCATCCCGCAGAGGAGTGGGATGCTCGGTCCCTCGATCTCCTCCGTTCTCCTAGGTGACCGTGAATCCATGCTCACGAGGATGCTGGCCGAGCAGCTCGCACACGTCACCGGAAAGATTAGCTTAGTGTCCCTCTTCACGAGAACCGTCTACGGAGGAGAGGCGGCTAAACTCTACATGAGGCTCTTCGACGGTGTTTTAAAGGCTAAGGAGAGGGAGCTATGAGCCTTAGGGAGTTCCTCTCTGAAACGGAGGGTCTTCGAGAGGTAGTTCATATCGAGGACCCTGTCTCTCCACGCTTCGAGGTCTCGAAGCTAGCTATGGAGTTCGACGGGGGGCCTATACTGTTCTTCGAGAACGTGGAGGGAAGAAAGGTCGTCGTAAACGTATGTGGAAGTCGGGATAGGATATGCTTAGCCTTAAAGTCGAGGCGCCGAGACGTTCACAGGAGGCTTGTTACCGCTATGCACTCCTTGAAGCCCCCCGAAGTCGTCAACTCCGCTCCCTCTCAGGAGGAGGTCGAGAAACCGGATTTAGGGGATATACCGATTCTAACCCACTTCGAGAAAGACGGCGGTCCATACATAACTTCAGGCGTGATATACGCCAGAAGCCCCAAGCTAGGGGTCGAGAACGTTTCTATCCATAGACTTCAGGTTCTAGACGACTCGACCCTAGCGATAAGGCTTGTTCCCAGACATCTATACAAGCTATGGACGGCTCATAAGATGGAGAAAAAAGACCTGGAAGTATCGATCTCTATAGGAGTCCATCCAACCGTTCATCTAGCGGCCGCAAGCTCGCCTCCATTCGGCGTAAACGAGTTTCATATAGCGAACAGCCTTTTAGCTGGAGGGCTTAAACTGGTTAAATGCTTAAAGGTGGACGCTTACGCCCCGGCTGAAGCAGAGTTGACTATCGAAGGAGCGATCTCATGGGAGAAGGAAGTGCTGGAAGGCCCTCTGGTAGATATCCTCGGAACCTACGACGTTCAGAGAATGCAGCCCATAGTCGAGGTCAAGGCGGTAACTCACAGAAGAAACTATGTGTACCAGGCGATCGTTCCGTCGAGCGTTGAGCATAAGCTGCTTATGGGCCTCCCAAGAGAGGCTTTAATCTGGGAGGCTGTCTCTAAGGTTGTTCCTGAGGTTTACGGCGTCAGGCTGACCATGGCCGGGGGAGGATGGCTGCACGCCGTGATCTCGATAAGGAAGCAGAAGGAGGGGGACGGGAAGAACGCTCTTCTCGCAGCGTTCGCGGCGCATCCGAGCCTAAAGCATGCGGTCGTGGTAGACGAGGACATAGACGTTTACGATAGCGAGGCGGTCGAGTGGGCTATAGCTACCAGGTTTCAGGCCGACAGAGACCTTATAGTAGTGAGGAATGCAAGGGGATCTACACTCGACCCCTCCTCTGATCAGGAGAGGGTCTTAACATCGAAGGTCGGGATAGACGCAACCAAACCCATGGATAAACCTAAAGAGAGTTTTGAGCTGGCTAGGATACCTTCGACAAGTAGGGTCGAAGAGCTGATTAAGGGTTTGAGAGAAACGATAGCTCTAAGGCGGGTTTAATCTTTACATGCCCTCTCGATACACTTACGAAGCGAAGCGAGGGAAACCTCAACCCGATTCATGTTCGGCGCATAGTACGCTGTCTTAGCAGAGTTCGTTAGCAGGGTGTCTATCCCAATATCCTCTATCCAACTTACGATGATACATGTATCGCATAGAACCCTCCCACCAGCATGCTCGATGATTTCCACATACTCTTTCGCCTTACTTTTAACATGCCTGGACGTACATATCCATAATCGAGTGTCTTCTCTAACTTTCTTGCCGTAGAGGAGGCTTGCGATCTCCTTTATCTCCTCGTATGAACAGTGCGGACACCCAACGAAAATCAGGTCTGGCCTCTCGACTTCAGACGAGATGCCGTTAAGGGAGTTCTTCAGATCGTTTTCTCCCACGCTTATCTTCTCTTGAGGTAGGGAAGTCGACTCATCAGATAGGATGAAACGTGAAACCATACCGCTTGAAGCTAAGGCTGCGCCGAACTGCTTTAAGCACGTCTCCTTCGGGCTTTTAAGACCACGAACCACAGGTATTTCGCCGCCTAGAATCCTCCCTAGATGTATTCCTAAGACCCCAAACTCCTCCTCGCTTCTCAGGTCCTTCTCTACGGTGACCACGACTTTACCTTCCCTCTCACCAGGCCGGTGCATCCCGTAGTTCGGGGTCGCGCCGACTATAGCTGAGGCTAAGGCGCTTGGTCCACCCTCTCTATTCGTCCATGATCCCAACACAGAGTTTGCGTAAACCACAGCGGAGGACTCAGCCCAAGCTAGGTGAACGCTCCTTGGAGGCTTACTTATGTAGTATGGCGTGCATGAAAGAGTCTGTTTAACGCCGAGGCTCTCGTAAATCCTGAGAATTCTCTTCTGAGCCTCTATCCTACGTTTCGTTAGCCTCATGAGCTGAGGTCTCTCCAAGTCGAAGGCCATCGGGTTTAAGGTTGTAGGAGCCTTAACTTTAACGCCTGAAGCAGCGAGCTCCTCTAGAAAACCTGTAGCCGCGTCGCCGAGGGTCTTATAGGATACACCTGAGACATGCGCCGAATGTATAGGTATAAGCCGGTCCGCCTTGAAGAGGTCTCCAAGTTTGACGAGAATCTTCATGGCCACCTCTACAGCCCAGCCATACTCGCCGTCTAAGGCCTTCTCCTCCTCCTTGGTGAGATACATCACCGCACCCTCTTAAACACGGTAACGGTTCCAGATTCTCCGTCCACCTCAACTATGTCTGAGGAGCGGATCTTGGTTAAGTCGATACCGTCGACCATAGGTATGGAGCCTATTATCGCGCCTACGACGACTACGGGGTCGGCTAGCTCGTTCACTATAGCCTTAGGAGCCGCTCCTTTCTTGGTCAGAGTGTATAGGGTGTAGCTCCCGACAGTCGAGCCTCGGCCGTGGGGGAAGCATAGTATCTTGCCAGCTATCACTGCACCATGTAAGTCGTGGTTCTCCTCGATCACTCTTCCAGTCTCGGCGTCTACTCCTTTAAGGAAGTTTAGGGGCATACTCGAGACTAGGGCTTCCCCCCTCGCTTTACCTTCGACTATGGGACGGCCTTTGAGGACTAGCCTCTCCATTCGATGCACCTTTTTTTAAAATGATATGCGCGCCGAGAAGGGTGTATCGCCTAAGACCTTCTTGGCGGCCTCCCTAACTTGACTTCTGTACTTGTCTTCGGTATATATGCGTAGGATGTTGACGAAGCCTTTTAGGGCGTCGAAGATTCTAGAGACCTTGCTTAAGTCTAGGGGGACCTTCTCACCGTTTCTAGTCCTCTTGAAGACGGGAACTTCCATGGGTTCTAGTAGTATCGAGTGCCTGTATGGAACTGAAGGGACGTTAGGTACGTCGACTATGACGTATGAGGGGTCTACTTTAGCTTCGTCCGCTATCTCTTCC
>CAZVJZ010000055.1:0-5118 GCA_964627655.1 uncultured Candidatus Bathyarchaeia archaeon | reverse complement strand
TTTCTACGGAACTCTTCTTTACCGAATAAGTTGGATATGAATTCGTCCTTAACCTGAAAAGTCCTCTCGTAAACACATTTCAGCAAGTCTCTATTCTCAAGTCTCCTGATGGTTTCTGCTGCCCCCTCACTCTTCTTAAGCATACTCCATGTCGTATAGTCGTCTTTGGCCAGATAGCGTTCGGGGTCGTCGAAGTCTAAAAGACCGAGCTCATCTTTGGCTTTCTCCATCGCGTATGCAAGCATTATCTGAACAGCTCTAGAAGTCCTGTGGAAATATATGCTTTTAAACGACTCAACCCTAGCTAGGATAAAAGACTCGAACGCAGATAACGCACCTACGTCGAGTGCCAGGTTATCTTCTAGGACGTCGAGTGTTCTCAGAAGACGGTAGATGTCCACGAACCCGTACTCCGCCCCTGTATGATAGGTGTCTCTAACTATGAAGTCAAGCTTGTCCACGTCTACCGCACTTCTGATGATCTGGTCTAAGAACGCTTTACCTTTCTCATGTAGCTCGCCTACGGCTAGCTTGGCTATCCTATCAGGGTTAAACCCTAGACTCTTAAGCTTGTCGCTGAGTTCAGACTTGGTTATAACCCATCTCGTCAGGTCTTCATGGGTTTTGGAGAGAAACTTCTCTAACAAATGCTCATATATATGGGAGAATGGGCCATGGCCAACATCGTGGAGGACCGCTGCAAGCCTCACCTCCTTAGCTTCGTCGCCGGATATCGCCTGAGATAGGTGAGGGTTTTGAAGTAAAACTTTCGTTAGATAGAGAACTCCTATAGAATGCTCGAACCGAGTATGGTTTGCCCCTGGATAGACATACTCTGAGCCTGCTAGCTGCCTGATCCTCCTAAGCCTCTGCACAGGATAGGTGTCTATTACCTCCTTTTCGACCTCAGAAATGTAGACGTAACCGTGAACCGGATCCTTGATTTCTCCCCAAACCTTCTCGGACATATCGACCAACATCTACTATATTAAAATCATCGTTACTTACATATTATAGTTAACCCCTTAAGAGGAATACCGAATGGTTAAAAAAGGGGTCCTCATCTGTCTTGAGGGGCTAGACGGCAGCGGCAAGACGACGCACTCAAAACTGTTGGTTGAGAGGCTCCGCAAGCTGGGGTTAACCGCCCGCTATACGAGGGAACCGAGTGACGGAGAGATCGGGCGGCTGATAAGGAGAACCATACTTAAGAGAAACGAGCGGACAAGAATAGCGATAGAGGCCTTACTATTTGCAGCCGACCGTTTAGACCACATTCAAAAGGAGATAGCTCCGAGCCTGGCTAGAGGAGAAATAGTAGTATCAGACCGGTACGTATATTCCTCTCTAGCCTACCAGGGAGGAGCTGGATTAGACATAGGCTGGGTCGAGGAACTTAACAGGTTTGCTTTAAAGCCTGACCTAGCTCTATACATCGACGTCAAGCCTGAAGAGGCGATTAAAAGACTGGTTAGGGAGAGGAGTGTTATGGAGAACCTTGAAACACAGAGGAGGGTTAGGGAGATATACTTACAGATAGTTAAAGAGGGAAAGATGGTCTATGTGGATGGAGATAGGTCGATGAGAGAGGTTTCACATGATATTCTAGGCGTCGTGAAGAAATTCCTTGAGGCGAAAGGATTGTTAGATAAGAAAACCTGATTTCAGACCTCAACCAGATCGGCTACCTCGAACACTTCTCCTCCATCTACGCCAAGAATCGAAGACGTCTTATCTAAAATAAAGGCGATAAGGGAACTGAAGGAAACCCTTCTAGTGCCTCTTTCATGGAAATACTTAACGACCGCAACTTCCTCGCCGAAGCTAAACCGTATAATACCATAATCGAACTTTAGAGGCCTCGATTTTCGATTCACAGTCTTCCTATAATATTTTAGGACGGAGAAGAAGTCCATCAAGCTAAAGGGTTTCTCCTCTATTTTTCTCGAGATAAATTCAGCCTCGTCTGGGTCTATGAAGGTGAAAACTCTGCCTTCAGCGAAGCCAAACTCGAAAGAGACGTTTATTTCTTGATCGGCTGTTAGACCTGAGAGTTCAGAGAGCTTAACCGAGGATCCGTTCAGTTCGAGCATGGCGTTCAGTATGGCGAGCTGAAAGGCTTGAACATCGACCTTATATCGGAGCGTCAGTCTACCGTGAAAGACGTCCGGGAAGAAGTCGTATCTGCCGAGCATAGGCTAAACAGGCCTGCTTTAATCTCCACCCTTAAGCAGCTTCCGCACCCTATTCAGGTTCTCTAGCATGTTTAACAGTACTTTTCCTAGGTCTCCGACTTTTTCTGGGTCGCTCTCCCTACTTATCAGAGAGTTCAGCTCCTCGATCTTCATCAGAAGCGTATTTTCAAGGTTATTCAGGACTATAGGCGTGAAGGCCTCCGCCGTAGCCCCCTCTCTAACCACAACCACACGCTTCTTACATTTCCCGCACCAGAGCTCACCGCTCGGCAACCTGAAAAGAGGTGACGAGCATTTCGGGCATGAAAGGCTAGTCATGGTAGCCCCTTGTCTCAAGAGACTAGCTAAATCCTTAAGGTCTTTTGAACCGCCGCTCAAAACCTAAACCTCAGAAAGGATTTTAATTATCTTTGTACTATAGTATTTGAATATTATTAATTTAATGGAGGCTTATTAATTGGTACGGAAAAAGAAGCTTAAGGAGTATGAGGAGAGGATAAATCAGGCAGTAGCCATACTTCAACAAGTTTCGGAGGACACGACGACACCTAGGAACATAAGGAGAGTCGCAAAAGAATCGATAGACACCTTAAGTTCAAGTGAGGAAACCTACGCCGTCAGAGCTTCAAACGCTATAGCTCTACTAGACGAAATTCTTCAAGACCCAAATATGCCGCCTTACACCCGCGTTAAACTGTGGAACGTAATGAGCCTACTAGAGGGTATAACAGACTAAACGCTGCGGGGAGATACCCTTTCAACGCGTCAGGTTAGGGGAAGACTTCGTTTAAACTGTATAGGCTTAGTGGAAGCTATCTAACCGATTAGAATATATTAGTCTTTTTACATCATCTTTCTGGTTACCGGAGGATACCGATTGAAATACGATGTCGTGATAGTCGGTTCTGGCCCTGCAGGGATATTCTCCGCTCTAGAACTCTCCTGGAACTCCGACCTTAAGATTCTGATGTTAGATAAAGGGCCGGATCTAGAGCAGCGTAAATGCCCCGCTTCTAGAGGATTTGGATGCATAAAATGTGATCCATGCGTCCTGCTTCAGGGCTGGGGTGGAGCAGGAGCGTTCAGCGACGGAAAACTTACACTCTCGGCTGAGGTTGGTGGCTGGCTCGGCGACTATATAGAAATAGAGGATCTTGAGAGGTTAATCGAGTATGTGGATGGAATATACCTGAGATATGGTGCCCCAGATGAGGTTTATGGGTCAGACCTAGATAAGATAGAGGATATTGAGAGGAGAGCCGCGTTCGCCGGCCTTCGTCTGGTTCGCCAGAAACTGCGGCATATGGGAACAGAGAGATGCTACAAGACCTTAAAGAACGTGAGGAGGGACCTTGAAAAGAGGGTTGACATCAGAACTAGAGTTAATGTGAAGGACGTGATCGTAAAGGATGGGAAAGTAGTCGGTGTTAGGACGTCAGGCGGAGAAGAAATATCGAGCAAATACGTGATCCTCGCTCCTGGAAGAAGTGGGGCTGAGTGGCTTAACCTAGAGTCGCAAGCTCTAGGGATAAAGACATATAATAACCCTGTCGACGTCGGTGTTAGGGTAGAGGTTAAGGCTCCGATAATGGAGGAGCTAACCGATGCCCTCTATGAGCCTAAGTTCATCTATTACTCGAAGGCCTTCGACGACCAAGTGAGAACCTTCTGCGTTAACCCTTACGGCGAGGTGATAACCGAGTCCTATAATAACATAGTTACGGTTAACGGTCAGAGCTACTCCGACAAGAAGACCGAAAACACGAACTTCGCGATACTCGTTAGCACGTCGTTCACCGAACCGTTTAGAGAGCCCATATCCTACGGAAAGTACCTAGCTTCGTTAACCAATCTCCTCAGCGGCGGAGTACTCATACAGAGGCTAGGAGACTTAGAGGCGGGCAGACGCTCAACCAGAGGAAGGATAAAGAGAAGCTCCGTCACGCCGACCTTAAAGAGTGCGACGCCTGGAGACCTTAGCTTCGTGCTTCCATATAGGTATCTAACAGACATAAAGGAGATGTTGAAGGCGTTAGACCAGATAGCGCCGGGCATATCTTCGAAGGATACTTTACTTTACGGTACGGAAGTCAAGTTCTATAGCTCAAGGCTCGACGTCAGCAACGAACTAGAAACTAAGATAAAGAACTTATTCGCTATAGGAGACGGGGCAGGGATAACTAGGGGACTCATCCAAGCATCTGTTTCTGGGGTGATAGCCGCTAGGGCAATCTTGAAGAGAGAGCCTGAATGATAGCTTACGGTGGACACCTCGAGTTTTGTGGATTAACCGCTAGGGCGAGGTTCACCAGCCTCTCGGAAAACCTCTTTGCCCATAAAGCCACGTTTACAAGGTTCATGAGTACAGATACCTCTATGAGTGGACCTATAACCTCTGCGAACGATTCTCCAGAATTTATTCCAAAAACAGCTACTGTCACGGCGATCGCCAATTCGAAGTTATTACTTGCGGCCGTAAAAGAAAAGGGTAACTGTCTCAGGATAAGAGAACTTTAGGAAAAATGACATAATAAACGACGCCTTAAAACATTACGCTACCAGATATTCAGGTTTCACTCTTTTTAAATCGGTAAATGCAGCCAGCCGAATACTCCCACCATCTTCAACCCCATGTAGATCATGACTGCTATGAAGACATACCTCAACTGTTTAGCTGGAAGCCTATGAGCCGCCCTGACACCTACTTGAGCCATCGGGACACTCGTTCCTGCGAGGAGTATCCACTGCAGAAGGTTCACATAACCGATCGAGTACTCCGGTAAGCCTGATACACCTAACCCCTCGATTATGTAGGATATTACCCCGCCGATGGAAGTGAATATCATCATGGCGGTCGAAGTACCTACGGCTTGATGCATCCTGAACTTCAGTATAACGACCATCACGGGAACCATCAGAACCC
>CAZVJZ010000054.1:2584-9003 GCA_964627655.1 uncultured Candidatus Bathyarchaeia archaeon | reverse complement strand
CGTTAAGGCTGCATGCGAGATGCTAGGGATAGACCCCCTCCAAGTGGGCAACGAAGGAAAGATAATCATCGGGGTTGTGCCGGAGATGGCCGAGGAAGTGCTCCGTGAACTAAGGAGACATGAGAAGGGTAGAGAGGCTCAGCTGATAGGCGAGGTAACAGGGAATGGAAGGATGGTAGTCCTAGACACACTTGTGGGTGGCAGAAGGATTCTAAGCAGACCTGTGGGAGACCCTATACCTAGAATATGCTGAAAACT
The DNA here is from genome assembly GCA_964627655.1 of uncultured Candidatus Bathyarchaeia archaeon. Classification (GTDB taxonomy): domain Archaea; phylum Thermoproteota; class Bathyarchaeia; order Bathyarchaeales; family B24-2; genus B24-2. The sequence continues at coordinate 8,745 of CAZVJZ010000054.1, read as the reverse complement.
ACCTGAAAGGCTTTACTCCGTGGCGCGCCCATATTCCGCATGTTCCCTCGATCGATACCATGCATGGACCTTTAGGGGTCTGAGGTGTACAGTCCCTCATGAACAGCGGGCAGTCGGTGGGTTTTAGCTTCCCAACCATTATGAGGTGACAGCAGCAGCCCGGATGAATGTCTCTAGACTTCCCTGTCTTAATCTTATATACCTTCCTTGCGTCTAAGTGCTCGTACTCTTTCTTTAAAGAAAGAGCGGATTTAGGGATTATCCCCAGACCCCTCCACCTACCGTCCACTACATCGAAAACCTTGGAAATCAGTTTCTGTGCTTTAACGTTTCCGTCCCAAGTTACCGACCGGATATACTCGTTCTCAAGCTTTGCCTCACCGTTTCTCACCTGACGGAGTAGCATATAGACGCTGAATAGCACGTCTAAAGGCTCAAAGCCTGCTATAACGGTCGGCATGTGGTAGGCTTCAGGGAAAACCTTGTATGGCCTTAAACCGATTATCGAAGATACGTGCCCAGGGGCTATGAAACCGTCGATCTCTAGCTCCCCTAAACCTAAAAGGAGCTCCATGGCAGGGGGGATTAACCTATGACTGACCAGAAAACTGAGGTTCTTCGCCTCTGAACGGAGAACCTCTATGGCCGTCGATGGGGCCGTAGTCTCGAAGCCTATAGCGAAGAAGACGAACTCTTTATCGGGCTCCTTCTTAGCCATCTCCACAGCATCTCTTACGCTATAAACTTCCCTGACGTCTCCACCCATACTACTTGCCTGTCTCAACGACAGCTCGGAGCCCGGAACGTTTATCACGTCCCCAAAGGTGGTTACCACTACTCCTTCCAGCGACAGCTCTATCGCCGCATCTATCTCGGAGGAGGGAACTATACATACTGGACAGCCTGGCCCCGCGATGACTTCCAGATTTTCAGGTAGTAGAGACCTCAAGCCATAGTGTGTTATAGTCCATTCATGTGTACCACATACGTGGCAGAACTTAACCTTCCGTTTAGGCATAGATCTCTTAATCTTCTCCGCAATAGCAAGTGAGAGGCCTCTATCTCTAAACTTATCTAACATCAGACCGAACCTCTATTTACAGATACACCTGATCAAGAGAGGTAGATTAAAGTTTGATGGAATCAAGGTTTGGAGCATTCTTTTATAAAAACCTTTAAGGATTCGAGGTCTATTGCAAAGAATAGGAGGAGCGAGAGCGAAAAAGGATGACACAGAGCATCGATAGAGGCCTCTTAAAGATCATCGAAAATATTCTAGATAAATGGAGGAAATCTATCCAGACTTTGAGTCCAGCACATGACGTGCGGCTCTTCAGAGTAGTCACAGCAGCTATCTCCATAGTATGTTTCATCGTCCACTCTTACTTCGCTTCGATCCCGGTTCTATTGATAGGTATTATATTCTACACTTTATGTCTATCCTCCTACCTCGAAGGTTTTTTACATAACATACTCTTAGAGCACAGAGTTTCCGCTGAACTACTCATAGTCTCCGTCATGATAGTTTCACCGTTAAACGGTCAGCCTCTCAGCGGCGCGTTGGTCGCGTGGTTCATAGGACTAGGCCTATTCATCTCGTTTACTATAATGCGGAGAAATAGGGAGAAGATATCAGCGCTTATAGGAGAGCGTAAGAGAACAGCCAGGGTGATGCGAGGAGAAGAACTCAGAGAGATGCCTATAGAAGATTTGCGTGAAGGAGACATAGTGATCGTGCCTAAGGGGGAGATTATACCCGTCGATGGCGTAATCTCTGAAGGAAGATCTTTAATAGACGAGTCTTCGATCACAGGTGAACCGTTCCCGGTGCTGAAGAGACGGGGAGACGAAGTCGTCTCTGGTTCGATAAACCTCTCCGCCCCAATCCAAGTTAAAGCATTGAAAAACGTAGAGGAATCCTTCATCTCGATCGTCGCCTCGGAGATAGAGAGATCTCTGAAAATCAAGTCTAGACTGCAGAAGAGGGCAGATAAGATAGCGCAGATCCTCATCTCTTCGGTCGTCGCATACTCGTTTCTACTACTCTTCATCACACGTAATCTAACAATCACGGCTGCGGCGCTTGCCGTAATGTGTCCTTGCGCTTGGGCTTTGGCCACTCCCACGGCGTTTGCCTCCACCATAGGCCGCTTAGCGAGAGAACATATACTAGTGAAGGGTGGAGAGCCGCTTGAAAGGGTAAACGAGGCTAAGTTCATGCTGCTGGATAAGACCGGTACCCTTACACTCGCCGAACCGGAGGTGAGAGAGGTGATCCCGCTGAAGATGCCGGAGAGAGCGTTACTTGAAATAGCAGCTTCTGTTGAGTCTAGATTCAATCATCCCATCGCAAACTCTATCTCAAGGTATACGGAAAAACGTGGAATAAGAAGCTTGAGGGACGTAAAAGGGGCGGAGGATATCCCTGGAAGAGGAGTTAAAGCGATGGTTGAAGGAAAGGAAGTCGTGATAGGCAGTTCAGAAACCTTGAGCAGCATGAACGTGGATTTACCTGATGTCAAATACGATGGGCGGGGCATCTGGGTCGCGGTGAACAGAGAACCTGCAGGCGTTATAGTAATCCAAGACGTTATGCATACACATGCAGAGAATCTAGCAGACAAGATACGTCGCTTCGGAGTTAAGAAGGTGATCCTCGTAACAGGCGACGGCGAGAAAGGAGAAGCTAAAAGAGTAGCCGAGAAGGTGAACGTAGACGAGTTCTATTATAACTGTAAACCGGAGGATAAAGCAAGTCTAGTAAGGAAATTACGTTCAGAAGGATCAGTAGTCATGGTAGGTGATGGAGTGAATGATGCGCCGGCGTTAGCGGCAGCCGATGTTGGTATAGCGATAGGCGGTCACAGAAACGTGGATCTAGCGATCAAATCGTCCGACATAGTGATCTTAAGCTCAGACATAGTAGACTTATTGAAGATACTCCGATCGAGCGAGAGAATGAAGAAAGTCTTAAAGCAAGACTACACATGGGCCATCGCATTTAACGCTGTTGGGCTTCTGTTAGCGACGTTTGGGCTGTTAAACCCTATAATTGCGGCAGGCCTACACCACATAAGTTCGGTATTCGTTGTCTCAAACGCCGCACGCATCTACCTCGAAGCGTAGAAGACATTTCTGTCTAGCAGATGGTTTCAAGACGTTTTACTTAAAAGTTTAATAGTTTGTGTCTGGCAATATTAGTTGGCGAGTGGGAATGATGGATTACCTAGAGATGCTGAAGAGGGCACGTAAACAGCTACCAGTCGAGGTATTCAAGCATAAAAGGTTTGAGGTACCTGATCCCATCGTCTCTATAGTAGGTTCACGGACGATCCTCCATAACTTCGTCGAGATCTGCGACTACCTAAACAGAGATCGCCAGCACCTCCTTAAATTTCTCTCGAGGGAGATGGCTACCTCAGGGGTAATAGAGGGGAACAGAGCCATTTTCCAAGGAAATTTTCAGCATGACGTCATCAAACGCTTAATCGACCGATACGTGCAGGAGTACGTTATATGCCCGATATGTAAAAGGCCTGACACGAAGATAGTTAAGGAAAAGCGTTTCCACTTCCTAGTCTGCGAGGCATGCGGAGCACGCTCGTCCTTAAGACCCGTTTAAAAATCGGGGAAAACTCTTTAGGCCAGTTGGATGATGGATGCAAGGTAGAGAGAAGGTTCATCCGCCCACTTCCTGCGTTTCGGTGTACGTTAACGTATGGAAGTGGCCGCGCTGCGTTATGGTGTCTGTATGCGATGAAGAGTTACTCGGAAAAGTGCTGAGGGAAGGAGAGATAATATTCGAAGTTAACGAGAAGTTCTATAAAGGTTCGAGAATGACTGTTGAGGAGGCTTTGGTTCACCTCAGAAACTGTCATATAGCGAACATAGTCGGTAAAAAGATAGTCGAGGCAGCGATAAAGGAGAGGATAATCCACCCTGAGGCCGTTATAAAAATAGCTGGAATTCCACACGCCCAGATAGTCCGGATGTGAAGCGATATAGAAAAAATTAACGCTTTTAAGTGAGCAGCAATTATTATCACCTAATAGCGTCCCGGGAAGCAAGTTGGGAAAGAAAAAAGTACTCAGCGAAGAAGAGATTAAGGATTTAGTGCTACCTTCAGAGAACGACGTGTTAGGGATAGCTGTGAAGCTACTAGGCTATGACAGGGTCCTTGTGAAGTGCCAAGACGGACATGAGAGACTCTGCAGGATAAGGGGTAAGATGAAACGCAGGGTCTGGATAAGAGTCGGAGACGTGGTTCTAGTTTCTCCCTGGGAATTTCAGAGTGATAAGAGAGGAGATATATTCTGGCGGTACACGAAGAGTCAGGCCGAGTGGTTGAGGAAGAACGGTTACCTAACCATTTAAAAGACCATTTTAGTTCTAAATTCTCAGATTCTGATAAAGTGAGGTTTAAAGTTGGGTAAACGGATAAAAGAGAAGCACAGAGAGAAACTGGAATACGAGGAGGCAAGGATCGAGAAAAGGGATCGCATGCTCATTAAAGATAAGACTTCCGAGCGTGAAGTATTCGAAGAAGTATTCGACAAGAGGACTCTCATGACCTTATACGACTTGATGAACGATGGGGTTATATCGGAGGTTATAGGGGTCGTTAAAGCCGGTAAGGAATCCCGGCTATATTGGGGTAAAGGCCGTAAAGGTGAGGACCTAGCTATAAAGATCTACCTAACGACTTCTGCCGAGTTTAAGAGGGGGATGCTCCCTTACATCGAGGGAGACCCGAGGTTTAAAAGGGTGAAGAGAGATACGCACTCTCTAGTCTATGTTTGGGCTCAAAAAGAGTTTAAGAACCTTAAATTAGCCTACGAGGCAGGAGTTAAGGTGCCTAAACCGATAGCGGTAAGCAGGAACGTGTTGGTCATGGAGTTTATAGGTGAAGACGGGATGAGCGCCCCTCTACTCAAGGAAGCCGAGGTGAAAGACCCTAAAACGGTATACGAGAAGGTCTTAGAGAACGTCAAGAAACTTTACCGATGCGGTCTAGTACACTCTGACTTAAGTGAATATAACATTATGGTTTTCGATAGTGAGGTGTTCCTCTTCGACCTTTCGCAGGCCGTCCCGCTTGAGCATCCGATGGCCGAGGAGTTTCTCATGCGCGACATAAGAAACTTGGTAAAGTTCTTCAGGAAGCTAGGACTAAAACTTCCCGAGCCTGAATCGATCTTTAAGGAGATAGTCAAAGGATGATGGGAAGCGCCTACGTTAAGATACCTAAAGACCGTATAGGAGTACTGATAGGGCCTGAAGGCAGGGTTAAGGGAGAGATCGAGAGGAGACTTGGAGTAAAGATTAAGGTCGACAGTAAAGAGGGAGATGTCTTAATAAGTCTCAACCCAGACAACGATGACCCCTCTACGATCTTCCGAGCTAAAGAGGTCGTCTTGTCGATAGGTAGAGGATTCTCGCCTGAAAGAGCGTTCAAACTTCTCGAAGATGAGGACGCTTGCTTAGAGATCATAGACCTCAGAGACATACTAGGCAGGTCACCCTCAGAGATTAAACGTGTGAAGGGGAGGGTGATAGGCAAAGAGGGGAAGATGAGGAGAAACATAGAGGATTTAACCGGCGCATACATCTCGGTTTACGGTCATACGATATCGATAATCGGTGACTTCGAGCAGGTGCAGACAGCGAAAGAAGCTGTCATGATGCTCATACAGGGAAGCGAACACGGTACCGTGAACCGCTTTCTACACCGTAAGAGAAGGGAGTTGAAGAGAAGGACTCTAGAACTGTGGGAACCGTTCTCATCTGGCAAGAAGAATAAGATCACATAAAACTTTAAATTTAAAAAATTTAAAGAGGCCCCCAATATATTATTTTGTTAAACGGTTGAAGTAGGCGAGAGAGGCGGATCAAATAATAGAAACTGTAAAACTTCGATCTTCAAGATATAATCTTAGGTTGGTTTAGAAGGGAATGTCCCAGATATTCGAACATATAAGTCCCGCAGACTTCTTTTATAGGAATAGGGATATAGCAGGGTTCTCCAACCCCTCTAGGGCTATATATTCCGCTATTAGAGAATTAGTTGAGAACTCACTCGACGCAGCAGAATCCATAGGTGTCCCCCCGGATATATTCATCAGGTTGACTAGGATCAAAGAGTCTGATGGAGGCGTAAGCGT
>CAZVJZ010000054.1:0-2574 GCA_964627655.1 uncultured Candidatus Bathyarchaeia archaeon | reverse complement strand
GTACTCTTCGGCTCCAAATATCGGTTGAAGCAGTCCAGAGGGACGTTTGGTTTAGGCGGAACGATGGCTATACTTTACGGCCAGATCACCACCCATCATCCAGCTCATGTAATCTCGAGTACCGGGGACTCCCGGATCTATGAGTATAGGCTCTCCATAGACATCCGCAGGAACAGGCCGATAATCCTTCAAAGGAAGGCGTTAAACAACGACTATAGGTGGCGTGGAACCATAGTGGAGTTCAGGCTTGAGGGAGACTATTTTAGGGCTATGCCGAAGGTCCTCGAGTACCTTAAACAGACGGCTGTGGTGAACCCGTATGCAAACATAACTTTTATAGACCCTAGAGGTAGGCTATATATGTTCACTAGGGCTACTACCTCGATGCCTCCTCCGCCTAAAGAGACGAAGCCCCATCCGTACGGCGTAGACGTCGAGATGATGCAGAGGCTTATTCAATCGACCGACGCTGGAGATATGCTCACCTTCATGGTCGAGACCTTCCATCGAGTAGGCAGAAGCATAGCCAAGAGCTTCCTTAAGTTTGCAGGTATAAGCCCGAAGAGGGATCCGAAGAAGCTGCGGCCTGACGAAGTAGTTCATTTAGTCCAGAAGATGAAATCCTTCGAGGAGTTTCTTCCCCCAGACGCTAGCTGCCTATCGCCTCTAGGCGAAGAACTACTGAAAGCAGGAATAATAAAGGAGTACCAGCCTGAATTCATAGCCGCCGTTCAGAGGAAGCCTTCAACCTATTCGGGGCATCCCTTCATAGTAGAAGCCGCCATCGCATATGGCGGAAACATACCTAAAAAAGGAGACATCGTTCTCTTCCGGTTCGCTAATAGGATACCGCTACTGTACGATGAAGCCAGCGACGTCTCTTGGAAGATAATTAAATCGATAAACTGGAGGAGGTATAAGGCTACGCCGGACATGCCTATAGCGATAGCAGTTCACGTCTGTAGCACTAAGATCCCGTATAAGACGGTCGGAAAGGAGTTCATCGCCGACAGACCTGAAGTCGGTAGAGAGATACTCTTCGCCATACGTTATGTAGCAAGAAAACTGCAGAAGTTCCTAACCCGAGTAGAGTATAAACAGAAGGAACTGAGAAGACTTAATATATTTGCTAAGTATCTTCCTAAGATAGCTAGGTTCTCTACAGATTTAGCCGAGAAGAGGAAAACCCCGAACGTAGATAAGCTCATCAGGAGCGTTAAGAGGATTGAAGAAGATTAAAACCTCCATGAAGGAGCGTAGGGAGAGGGTTCTTCAAGCCCTTAAAGGCCTAGGCGAGAAAGTATACACAGAAATCGAGAAGGGGAGGTTCCCCTGGATCGAGATGCCTAGCAGGTCCATAGACAACATATACTACGACCCTGAACTCCGTCAATATATATTAGGCGAGAAAAAGATTCGACGGAGCGCCGGAAACATCAGGCATATAGCTTCGTTCACGAAGCTAGTCTGGACGGCATTCTTCGTCAGGGAATTGACGAGAGAGAGGAAGACCAGTACTCTCAGAGACTTATATTACTCAGCGCAAGCCTATGAAATGTCGTTTAAAGACCAAGCAGAGTCAGACAACATAATAACCGACTTAGAGACTGTGATAGGACATGCAAGGGAAGACTTCAACGTTTTCCCTGAGGAGCGGTCAGCCGTCTTCGGAGACTTAACGATAGAGTATAACGTCCCGGGATACGAAGGTAAAAGGCTTAACCTCACGTCTCATCCAGACGGCGTGATGATCGGGCCGGCTTTAACTTCAGCAGACTTCGTTAAAACGAGCGCCGATAAGGTTATAGCTATAGAGAAAGGCGGATTATTCACGCGGTTCATCGAAGAGCAGGTCTACAGGAAGTTCAACGCCATACTCGTGTTGACCGCTGGTCAGGCACCCCGAGCTACCAGGGCATTCATCCACAGGCTTAACACGGAGTTGGATTTGCCTGTATACATCTTCACCGACGGTGACCCATGGGGTATGCATATAGCCATGGTTATAATCTCTGGTTCGGCTAACGCAGCCCACCTCAGGGATTTAACCACCCCTGACGCCGTATGGTCTGGTGTATGGGCTACGGACATAGTAAACTATAAGCTTCCAAGCGATAAGCTTACAGACGTAGACATAAAGAGGCTTCACGAGCTCGCTAGAGACCCGAGGTACAAAGAGAAGCTTTGGCAGAGGGAGATAAAGACGTTCATGAAGATAAAGAAGAAGGCGGAGCAAGAAGCCTTTAGCAGATACGGGTTAACTTACATAGTGGATGAGTACCTTCCGGCGAAGCTGGAAGGCGAGGCTTAACAGAAGGGGGGGTCTCAAGAGATGAGTGAACGGATTCCAAGTTTAACTTTAGTCGAGAAGCTTGTAGGAGCCGGATTGATAGCTATAGGACTATACGTTCTATACCTAACTCAACAGGTGCAGGGCTTACATATCGAAGGATATATACTTCTAACGTTAGCTAGCTTATGCATTACAGCAGCTGGACTCCTAACTATGCTTGCTAAGCCGCAATCCTAATGGTTTCAGTTCGCCTATACCGCTCTATTTTTTCAGAAAAGTCT
>CAZVJZ010000053.1:8132-9003 GCA_964627655.1 uncultured Candidatus Bathyarchaeia archaeon | reverse complement strand
GCTGAGGTTAATTTTAAAAGGTTCGTCGAGTAGATAGGTTTTTCCTTATTTGACCGGAGGGAAGGTCGTCCAAGCACCCTGGTTTTAGGTATAAAAACGAACGTTTAATTATTTTATGAGGGTTTATCTAGCTTCTGTTTGAGGTGTGGATGAGTCTTGAGTGGGCTGGCAGATGAGGTTATCGAGAGCGACGTTCTAGTGGTCGGAAGCGAAGGCGCAGGTTCTAGGGCTGCTATAGAGGCTGCGGAACATGGAGTGAGAGTCGTCATGGTTACCAAAGGTCGGGTTGGCAGATGCGGTGCCACAATGCTCGCAGGCGCAGACATAACCTTAGACGGTAGAAGCTTGTATGAGATGGGGTTCAACGGGAACCCGAACGACAGTAAAGAGAAGTTTTTCCGAGATATAGTGATCCAAGGTTTCTATCTGAACGATCAGAGGTTGGTCGAAGTCTACGTTCAGGACGCTCCTGCCAGGACGAAAGAGATGATCGATTGGGGCATGAAGGTCACACACTCTGAGGACAGAGCAATCGAAACCACAGGGATGGAGATAGTGAGAGCTTTAGGGAGAGAGGTGAAGAGACGTGACATCCAGATAGTCGAAGACGTCATGGTGACAGACCTCTTATCTAAGAGTGGGAGAGTACTCGGAGCAGTCGGAATAGACGTTAACTCCGGGAGATTTCTGTTGTTCAAGTCTAAGGCCGTCGTACTGGCGACCGGTGGGTGGGGTAGGGCCTATCCCTTCATATCTGGAACCAGAGAGTTAACAGGCGACGGGCAGGCTATGGCGTACAGGGTCGGGGCGGAGCTAGCGAACATGGAGATGGTTACCTTCTGTCCGAACGTCATACTGTGGCCTCCCATAT
>CAZVJZ010000053.1:4850-8122 GCA_964627655.1 uncultured Candidatus Bathyarchaeia archaeon | reverse complement strand
TCTTCCTTTACATCCTACACATGTCTTGTGGAGACCTCCTTAACGGCGCCGGGGAACGGTTTCTAGATAAATACGATGAGAGGATAGTCGAGCTAGCGACTAAGACCGAGTGGAATAAGCTACTTCTATCCCTATTCACGATGCGTGAAGTTCTCGACGGCAAGGGAAGCCCACATGGCGGAGTGTACTTCTCTCTTAGAGGAGTCCCATGGGAGAAAGTCGAGAACAGCCTTGCGGCTCTCATAGCGCCTGGCTGGAAGTTTCAGGGAACAGACTTCTCGAGGATGATGGATGAACTCAGAAACGGCGGGCTAGTCGAGGTTGCACCGGCCGCACACTACTTCGAGGGGGGGATTAAGATAAACGAGAAGTGCGAGACTAATGTTCCAGGCCTATACGCCGCAGGAGAGTGCGCCACAGGCCTCTTCGGAGCCAACAGGGTTGCCGCTGCGACGACAGAGATGCTCGTTGAGGGAGCGGTAGCCGGGAGGAGTGCGGCGGAATATGCTAAGAAGTCTTCCTTCTCCGAAGTGGACGAGAGACAGGTGAAACGTCTACGTGACGAGTTATTCAAGCCTCTTGAAAGAAGGGACGGAGTTAAGCCTGTAGAATTGAGGAAGCATATTCAGAAGGTCGCCTACGAAAAGATCGGGGTTGTCAGGGAAGAAAGCGGACTTAGAGAAGCGTTAGGCGAACTCGAGAAGGCGAGGAAGGAGGAGCTGCCTAGGCTATGCACGGTTACCAAGGCTTCAGGATACAACTTAGAGTGGATCGAGGCTTTAGAGTTGAGGAATATGGTTCAGGTGCTTGAGGCTTCAGCGAAGTCTGCATTGACGCGTAGGGAGAGCCGTGGAGTGCATTACAGGCTTGACTACCCGAACGTCGATAACGATAACTGGTTGAAGGAGATAGTCGTGAGGAACGTGGGGGGAGAGATGCAGGTCTTCACATATCCGGTTGCGGCTACTAAGATTACTCCACCCAGCGGAGTTATGGGTTTCGAGGAGGCTATCTTGAAGGCTATAGAGGCTTTGGAGAGCTGAGGTGAAGAGACGTGGAGAAGAAGATTATTAAGGTTAAGGTCTTTAGGTTTAACCCATCGGTCGATAAAAAGCCGCACTACGAGGTCTATGAGGTTCCAGTCGACGGAGAATCCAGCGTCCTAGACGTCCTGGACTACATATACGATAACATAGACCACACGTTAGCCTACTACAGTCACACAGCGTGCAAGCGTGGTGTATGCGGCAGATGCACTCTCATGGTGAACGGAAAAGCTTCACTTGCATGTCAGACTGCGGCTTCCGGAGACCTAACCATAGAGCCTCCTCAAAAGTTCAAGGTGGTCAGAGACCTCGTCTATACGACAGAAAAAGGCTCTGAGTGAACGTTTTCTGGGAAGTAGATTCTAGGAGTATCGAGGATTTGTTTGACGTCGAAAAGGTGAGGGAAGACTTCCCTATCCTTAAATCGAACATCGTCTATCTGGACAACGCTGCGAGTAGCTTAACGCCGGAGCCTGTATTAAGGAAGATGCTCGAGTTTTACCGTGAGTACAGGTCTAACGTTGGACGCGGAGTCTACATGCTGGCTCAGAGGGCTACCGAGGAGTATGAGGAGGCACGTAGAAAGGTCGCCCACTTCATAAACGCTGAGTCGCCCTGTGAAGTGATAATGACCCGGAACACGACCGAGGGAATAAACATCGTAGCGAACGGTTTGAACTGGTCTAGAGGAGACAGGATAGTGACTACCCTCCTCGAGCACCACTCCAACTTCATAGTGTGGCTTAGGGTTAAGCAGCGTTATGGGGTAGAAGTCGAGGTGGTGGAGCCTAAAGAGCCTATCGAGCAGGGGGTCTTGGAACCTGCAAAGTTCGAGGAGAAGGTGGACGATAAGACGAAACTCGTCGCTTTAACCCACGTGTCGAACGCTCTTGGAACCATAGAGCCTGTCAAGGAGATAGTCGAGATAGCCCACGAGCATGGAGCATACGTCCTGCTGGACGCTGCGCAGTCGATTCCACACATGAAGGTAAACGTACGTGAGGTCGGATGCGACTTCCTAGCTTTCAGCGGGCATAAGATGTGCGCTCCTACAGGTTCGGGTGGACTCTACATCAAGCGAGAGGTGCTCGACGAGGTGGAGGCCCTCTGCATCGGCGGAGGAACCATAACCGACGTCGGAGTCGACTATTACGTTCTGGAGGACGGCCAAAAGAGGTTTGAGGCGGGGACACCGGCTATCGCGGAGGCTATCGGGCTGGGGGCGGCCGTAGACTATCTGGAGGATATAGGGATGAAGAACATCGAGTCTCATGAGAGAAGGCTGGCCGAGATCATGGATGAAGGCTTCGGTAGGATTCCTCACGTGAAGGTCTACGGGCCGGAAACCGGGAGGAAGGTGGCTATCCTCTCGTTCAACGTCGACGGGTTAAACCCACATGAGGTAGCCGTGGAACTCGACAAGAAGGCTAGGATATTGGTTCGGTCTGGACATCACTGCACTCTCCCCTTGATCAAGAGGATAACAAACGGTGAAGGAACTGTTCGGGCTTCAGCTTACTTCTACAACACGGAGGAGGAGATAGAAAGGGTTATACAGGCCGTCAAGGAAATAGCTAAAGGCAGGAACTAGTTACGGGAGGTGGTTTAGATTGGAGAGTGAGAAGGAGACCGTTCCTCTCGAGGAGGCTAAACGTGAAATCGAGATAACCAGTCGCAGGATAGCCCTCCTACATCTTTCCTACGCTAAAACCTTGATCAAGGAGCTTGGAGAAGAGAAAGCGATGAAACTGATCGCAAAGGCGATTAAGGATTACGGTAGACGCATAGGGGAAAGGACTAGGGAGGAAGTCTTAAGCAAAGGGTTACCTCTATCCCCGGAGAACTTCGAGGTGGGAAGACACCTAGGTGTACCTAAATATGGGATGCATGAACGGATAGAGGTCGTCGAGGTAGACGGGGAGAAACGGTTGAGGGCGTATGGATGCGTGCTGGCTAAGTTGTGGAGAGAGTACGGTGAAGACAGGATTGGACGTCTCTACTGTTACGTGGACGTAGCGAAATATATGGCTTACAACCCGGAGTATAAGCTCGTGCATATAAAGGCTATCCCTGACGGAGACGAGTACTGCGAGTTCAAGGTGAAGAAGACTACCGAGAAGGAGAGGGAGGACTTCGCCGCCGAAGATAGAGACTGGTTCTATATAGACGGATAAGAAACCTTATGCTAGGCTGCTCAGCATCTTCTCGGTCTTTTTATCGAATATG
>CAZVJZ010000053.1:0-4840 GCA_964627655.1 uncultured Candidatus Bathyarchaeia archaeon | reverse complement strand
GTAGACGCCTTTCTTCTTAAACTCTAAGCCGACGGCCTCTCCGACCCTGAAGCCATATGCTCCAGCGACCTCGACTTTGAACTCTTTATCCTCCGTCTCCACATGGACTATCGCCCTGCTTCCGAGGGGCTCCGTCAACACAACCTTACCCGCAAACAGTCCTCTCCCCGCATCTTTGTATAGCTTTATCGAGTCCGGCTTCACGCCGATTATCAGCTCAGGACTTGAGGATTCCTGCTTTATTCTGCTCGCTAGGTCGCTTGGAAGCTTAAGAGAAAACGTGTCTGTACGTATAGTGTCTCCGTCGATCAGGGTTCCGTCCCAGAAGACCATGGGAGGCGAGCCTATGAACCCTGCAACGAACAGGTTTCTCGGTCTCCGGTAAAGGGACTGCGGGTCGTCCACCTGCTCTATTCGACCGTTCCTCATCACAGCTATCTTATCAGACATCGTCATGGCCTCCACTTGGTCGTGTGTAACGAATATAGTCGTCACGTTCAGCCTGTTATGTATCTTACGTACCTCGGCCCTTAACTCCTCCCTTAGCCTAGCATCCAGGTTTGCCAGAGGCTCGTCCAGCAGGAACAGTCTAGGCTCAGTGACTATGGCTCTCCCTAAGTCTACTCTCTGCCTCTCTCCACCTGAAAGCTCGCTGGGCATCCTATCTAGAAGATGTTCTATATGAAGCAGTCTAGCCGCTTCCCTCGCTCTTCGGTAACGCTCTTTCTTTGGGACACCCTTGATCTTCAGGCCGTAGGTCATGTTGTCTAGGACCGTCATGAACGGGAAGAGCGTCGGCTGTTGGAAGACCATGGCTAGGTTCCTCCTTTGAGGCGGAACGTCGTTCACCACCTCATCGTCGAAGTATATCTTTCCGCTGGTCGGCGTCTCAAGCCCGGCTATCATCCTCAAGGTTGTAGTCTTCCCGCTTCCACTTGGACCTAGAAGGGTGAAGAAAGACTTGTCAGGGATCTCTAGGTCTATCTCGTCTACAGCCTTCACCTCTCTAAACAGTCCCTTATAGACCTTCGAAACTTTCTCGAGTGTCACTTTAACCATAGACTCTCCTCCGACCTTACCTTTACATCCCCCTGAAACTGAATCCTTCTAATATGTATTTCTGAAGGAAAAGAACTAGGACGAATGGGGGTAGAAAAGCGATCGTGGAGCCTGCTTCGACGAGACCCCAATGGACGTAAGCCTTCTCGACGAAGCTCTGTAAGCCTAGCGGAACGTTCTTCATCGTGCTCCAGAGGATCAGGGGGAACGTATAGTCGCTCCACGATATGGCGAAAGAGAAGATCGCTGTGGCGACCGCCCCGGGTAGGGCTAGACGCATCGCCACCTCGAAGATCGATCTTAGTCTCCCGGCGCCCAGTGTCCACGCACACTCCTCGTATCTGTCAGGTATCGTCTGGAAAAACATCCACATAACCCATGTTCCGAACGGCAGGGTCGTACCTGTCTCTGCCAAGATTACGCCGATGTATGAATTGAGCAGCCCAAGCGACTTGAACGTGATGAAGTAGGGGATCGCGAACAGCATTTCAGGGAACATGTAGGAGAAGAGTATGAGCCGCGCAAGGTTTCTTTTCCCCGGGATCCTGTATCTCCGCAGGGCGTAGCCTGCTAGAGTAGCGCAGACGGTAGTGAGGACGACGCATCCCAGAGAGTTTATTATGCTGTTCTTCAGGAATTCGGGGAATTCGGTGCGTTGGAAGAGTTTAACGTAATTTTCCACGGATAGGTGGACCGGTATGAGGTGGGGAGGTATGTCGAAGACGTCGCTCATCGGCATGAGTGACGTGGCGAGCATCCAGTAGAGTGGAAAACCTATGATTATGACTATGAGGAAGACGCAGGTGTAGAGGGCGAGCCTCGAAAGGAGTCTGAGGGCCTTATAGTTCATACGGCTACCTCCCTCTCTGGCTTGAAGACTAGGAAGTAAACTATCGAGAAGGCCACTAGTATAAGGAAGGCGATCGTGCATAAAGCGGCTCCTGCACCCATCTGATATTCCATGAAGGCTTTAATGTATGTGTAGACCGGTAGCGTGGTGGTGGTCGATAAGGGGCCACCCTCGGTCAGCAGCCACACGATGTCGAACTTATTGAACATCCAGATGAAGCGGAGTAGGAAGACGAGTAGAAGAACTCCTCTAAGGCTTGGTAAGGTGATGTCCCTGAATTTACGCCAAGTGGAGGCGCCCATCACGTCTGCCAGCTCGTAGAGTGCGGGGTTTATCGAACTCAGCCTAGCCAAGAACATTAGGGTAGCGAACATACCGAACTGCCATGAGTTGGCTATTATGATCGTTATCATGGCAGTGCTAGGCTGACCTAGGAAGGAGACATACTCATGGATTAACCCGAGGGACTGCAATATGTAGTTGGCTACTCCGTAAAGGTCGTTGAAGACCCAGCGCATGATCAGGGCTGTAGAGATAGTGGGTATCATGTAGGGAACGAGGACTAGAGCTCTAACCAAGCTCTTACCTTTGAAGGGTTGATTAACTATAAGCGCTATAGCCAGTCCACCCAAGACTTGGATGACTACGCTTCCTAAACTGAAGACTACGCCCCTAACTAAGGAGGCATAGAAGTTCGGGTCGCTGAATATACGTTGATAATTGTATAGCCCGACCCACTTACCGGTTACGTCCCAAGGCCTTCTAATCTGGAAACTTATGGTTAAACCGAAAATGATCGGATACACGTTTAATATGACAAGAAGGATTAGTACAGGAGACAAAAACAGGAGGGCGATGTAGATGTCCTTGAAGTTTTTACCACTCTTCATCGAGTGCGCTCCCGAATCTTCAGCTGCTCCGTTAGGCTTTCAACGCCTCTTCTAGGGCTTTCCTCATCTCCTCAGCCGTCGTATCAACCACGGTTTCAGGGTCTTCCCCGCCGATGATCACCCTCTCGACCATCTTGGCACGCTTCCATCCAGAGTCGACGGCGCTCAGGTATGGGTTGCATATGCCTGTCCTGAAGACGTCGTTGAAGGTGTCTGGTAGTAGATTTACAAAGAACTGTATAAGGTCTTCATGGCTTTTGATGAAGGAGTCGTTCCGCCATGCAGGCGAATCCACTACCTTCGGGTCTATCGGGAAGTCGTGTAGAGGGGCTCCGAGGAGAAGTTTCGGCAGCTCCTCCGCGCTGCTCATGAAGACTAGGAGGTCTTTCGTGGCTTCGGTGCCTTCCTTCGTCTTGCAGATCGAGTGTCCCTCTAAGGTTCCCATAGTCTTGTGGAACCTCTTTGTAGGTATTCTCAGCGGTTTAGTATACGGCTCTATGTCAGGGTTTTGTTCGTGTACGACGAGCAGCATCCTTGCTCCGCAGTACCAGCCTATCGCAACTTTCTCTTGAGCGAAAGCTGTGAGGAATTCGCTCCAGCTCCAGTTACTCGCAGTCGGAGAGTATTTATGCAGCTCCTTTAGGAACTCGAGGGTCTCTATCGCGTAGCCCCTGTAGGGCTTCTTGTCGAGGCAGATGTACCAGTCGCCTGAAGGCGTTTTGTGGTCCATGAAGATCACTCCGGCCCCGTAGAACCACTCTGCGATGAAGTAGTCTGCCCCATAGGTGGCTCCGGATGGAACCATGAATGCTCTTGTCTTTGGGCTGTCTATGGCCTCTGCGACGTCGAGACATTCCTCCCATGTCTTCGGCGGGTCTACACCGGCCTTCTCCAGGATGTCGGACCTGTACCATAGTTCATCCATGTTTATGTTCGTCGGTACGATTATGTCCTTACCTTCTAGTTGACGTCTAACATATTGGGGCAACCCTAACTCGTTTACGACGTCTGTCATAGCGTCTAAGTCCAGCGTTTCAGGGAACAGTAATGCCGTGCTTTCGTCGTCTCTTATGAAGTTCGGCGGGGTTCCCGCGGAGATCAGAGCAGGATACCTGTCGAAGAAGGCGTCCCAACCTACATACTCCGCGTGTATCGTAACTTCTGGATGCACCTTCTTATAGTCTGCAAATATCGACTTGTAAGCGGAGACGGTGTCTGGGTCAGACTCGCTGCTGAGGAAACTTACCGTAACCGGTTTAGGCGCTGGTGTGGGTGTAGGTTTCGGAGTTGCGGTAGGCGTTGGCGTCGGCGTAGGTTTAGGCGTAGCTGTAGGCTTGGGTGTAGCCGTCGGTGCTGGTGTAACGGTTGGCGTCGGCGTAGGCTTAGGTGTGGCTGTGGGTGTAGGCGTAGGAGCTGGAGGTTTTGGTATGCTGAGGTAGTATGCTGCTCCACCGATCACGGCTGCTGCGGCAGCCGCGCCGGCGACGGCGATATATTTTCTACGGCTAACTTTCTCGGATAATTTAACCCCCTCTCTTTTCCATTTTACTTGAGAGATCTCAAACAGAGTTTATAAAAATTTTGTTTCATGTTTGTTTACGGTACATGGTTAAACGTTTCGGTTTAAAGTCTTCGATTTTTGATCGCTGTTTCTTTTGAAAAAAGAATTGTATGTTAACCGGATTCTATTCGAGGTAGATGTTCATCTTTTTTAGGTCTATGGTCTCCGTCGATAGGAGGTTTACTGCAAGGTTTACGAGTTTTCTTCTAACCTCGATTTTCAATGTGGGGTACCAGACAGGGGAGGCGAGCACAAGAGCCCTCCAAGCATAGAAGGGTTGCGCCACACGCAGTATTTCTTGGTCTTCTGTTTTTTCGAGGTAGTTGCTCCAAAAGGTTGTGAAGAGACGTTTAAAGGGGTCTTCGAGCATACCGCTTCTTCTAAGCGAGTAGAAGAGGTAGTTTATGGTCATCGCCGTCACGTCGTCTGCTGGCTCCCCGTACTCCCCTCTGCTTCTATCCATAACTGTGAAGTCGCAGC
>CAZVJZ010000052.1:0-9104 GCA_964627655.1 uncultured Candidatus Bathyarchaeia archaeon | reverse complement strand
TGTGGACTTAAAAGAAATTTCTGGAGGTATTTACCTGAGGACTCAACACTCAAGACCATCGTCTTCTACACCATTGCTGATTGATGATCGGCACTTCAACCTATTTAAAGAAGGTATCTTAAAGGTGAAGAGGGACTCTGTGGATGCTGTCGCTGTAGGTATTCAGGAGCAGAACCCGGATTTATATCTTTTAAAGAGGCGTGACAAGCTGGGAGAGGAGAACTTCAGAGTACTTTGGGTGTTCAAAGACTATTTAAAGTCGGAGGGAGCTTCCATATGGCACGTCTATACAACAGTCTTTAAATCAACGAAATACGCCCTGTTCCTGAAGGAGTTCGGCAAGACAATATTATCGGCGGAGCCTATGCATATACGCTGGTTCCTCGCACAGTTTAAAGGCAGAGATACTGTGAGAAGATACGCCGCAGCCATAAAGAAGCTCTACAAGTTCCTGATGGAGACTACCGAAGACCCCAGATATGAGAGGCTATACAGGTCATTCAAAATGCCATCGTTCCGTCCTGAAGACTACCCGCTTCCATCCTTACCCTCAACCGATGAAGTATTATTGCTGATTAACCACGCCGTCCAGCCACACAAGGCAATCCTCGCATTGGCTTATGAGGGAGGGCTTAGGAGAAGCGAGATCCTACTACTACGGATCAAGGACGTGATTGACTGCGGGGACTACATCAAGGTAACGGTTAGGAATAGCAAGAGCAAGCCGAGGACAGTCATAATTATCCAGTTCAGGGATATTATCCGAGACTGGATCAGGAGGCATAAATGGAAAGATAATCCGGAGGCGCTTCTATTCCCAGCCCGGAGCAAGGGACCGTACCACCCTTTGAAGCCCGGAGTGGTCTACAACTACCTAGCTAAGCTGAAGAGGCGGTTAGGGATCAAGAGGCGTATCTACCTTCATTTATTGAGGCATTTGCGGGCAACGGAGCTGTTCAAGGAGGGCTTGAGGGAGCAGGAATTGATGATGTACTTCGGCTGGAAGACCAGAACGATGATAGACATCTATTCACATATAAGCGAGAAGGACGTGCACAAGAGGATACTTGAATTATACGGTATTGAGCCTCGCCCGAAGACGCTGAAAGAGGTTAAGGAGGTGGAAGAGGCCAAAGCATTGATTAATAAGCTTCTTCAGCTCGCTCTACAGAACCCGGAGTTGCTGAAATCTCTCCTATCAAATCTATCCCAAGAAGACCGGCAACCAAGTACGTTTTAACACGGTATTCCGGGTCGTTAAGCAGTGCTTTAACTACATGCCCCTTTTTCAGCAGTTTCTTAAGCCTTTTTATAACATAGGGTAGATCTATTACTTTTACCTCTGCTTCAGCCTTCACTATGTCCCGCTACATCTTTCATATACCTTTTTTATATAGCTTTCAAGTATTGTCCTTCTCGGCCTCATAGTACTTTCTCAGCGCTTTCACAGGATCGTTAGAGTATATCAGCTTAACCGAGACTTCACCTACCCTGCATTTAATAAGGTATTCTACAACTATGTCTAAGCTCCTCGGGTTAAAGTATTTCCTGTAAACCTCTACGTCATATACTTGCCCAGTCTCATCTTCAATAATGTTCCTAACAAGCTCGAAAAGATCTAAAGGTCTGTCCTCGATAAACTCCAGCACCTTGTCCAATGGAATGTCGAGAAATATAAACCTGTCCATAAAGTAAAGAAATAACCGCCTCAGCGCTTACACCTCACAATTAAATGATACTGATTTTGGATACATAAATCGTTTACATGAAAGCTTATCACCCCAAAATGTGAAAGCCGATTCTGGGAATGGACGTGGGAGAATGTACCTAGAGCTATTTAGGGGCATTGCTGTTAAACATGATCAGGCAAACATGGTAATTTCTAAGATAAGAAACTATGGACTCCAAGGAGATGAGGGCTTCTGGAGATTTGTGGGATGGCGCTTAAGGGAGCATATAAATAGACTCTTCTATAAACAAGGCTTAACAACGAAAGATACTAGAGAGGGCTATCCTGAGTTTCCACTCATTGCATTTGCTGATGAATTAGGCGCTTACTACTATGCTTTACGCCATAATTACCATCCAGGCCTTGTACCACTCGTAATTAGAGCCCGTTTAAACATTCAGGCAAAGTACATATACATCGATGGCAGGGACTTCCTATACCCTGTGTTCGGTCTATGGGATAAAGGAAGACTAGCGAAAACATATGGTATACAAGGGGCGTATCATGTAGTTTCAGATGTTCTTCGGAAAGCATATGGCGATAAAATACTTAAATACTTTAAAAAAGCATCGCAAACGCAGGATTCTAGCTATAGAATTGCTATGTGTGATCTAGCAGTACATGATCTAGACATAGTTTTAGCACATGCTAACAATAAAATGGTGATTAAGGGCCGTTATAATATAACCTTTAGAGCTTCATTCTTTGTAGAAGCACCGATAAAGCCTGAAGAGATAGTGGAAGTATACGAGCCAGATCCGTACAAATTTAGCTTTACACCAGACATAGACTTATACACATGGCTTTAGGAAAGATATTTTAGGCTAGGCGATAGTAAAGTGTTACTGGTGCTTATCTTGACCAAGTACTGGATTCTTACCATCACTGAGGAGAATTGGGAAACGGTAAAAAGAGAAGGTATCTATGGTGCTCCTGAGGATATTAGGCCTCCAACTGAGCTCATAAGACCTGGCGACGTATTGATATTTTATGTGAAGAAGAAAGGGTCAAGGAAGTTAGGCGGTAAATTTGTTGGAGCATATGAAGTTACCTCCGAGTGGTATCATGAAAGTAAACCACTGTGGCCAGATGAAGTCAGAGAGGGCAAGGTTAAGTATCCGTTGAGGGTCAAGCTTAAACTTATAAAACTCGGTATCGCTGATTTTACGGAGTTAGCACCAAAACTTAGCTTTATCGGCAATAAAGCGAGGCCTCACGCCTACCTCGTTGGAATACCAGCAAACTTAAGGAGGCCTATACCTGTACGTGATGCTGAGCTAATCTTGAATGTAATGAAGTAACCCTATGTCATATCCTACTAACTGACAAGTTCCAATAAGAAGTCTGAAAGCACCTTAAACATTTTAGAAGTTCTTAACTCTTTAGAAGTTTTAGGCCTTTCATCAGCGTGAATCCTAACTATGTAAAGTTTCTTCCCATCTTTCAATATATAACGCTCATATGAGGTTTCATTTTTAACTGAAGGATATACTAGGAAGCCTTTCTCTACATCCCATCCGTGAATGAAGGTGTATACTTGATTAACCCCCTCCCTATCACCTCTTGAACCAGACTTAAGAGGATCTTTGATCAGTTTATACTTGACATCGCCAACTGCTACAGGATTCCCGTTAACCTCAATTACTACGTCGGGCTCTAAGTACGTCCTACGCTTAGGTGAAACGACTAAGGCCCTCTCGTTTTTCCCCGCCTTTCTCACGGTGATGTTAACATTCCTACTCCTACGTAGCCACTTTGCTATTATTATCATGATTTTCCTGGCAAATCCTTCAAAGAGCTTGTTCATGTTTATATAGAGTGCGGGTACACTGGCGAATTCTTCTGGATACGGAGGTTGTCCCTGCTCAAGCCATCTTTTTATGATCGTTGCGAGTCTAAGGAGTTCATGGATATAAGGTCTATCTAAGGGCACCTCATTAAGAAGCTCATAGGGGCTAACACCACCTATGGAGTATGCAAGTGGGGTGTAACCAAGTTCAAATAACGTCCTCCTTAATACTGTTGCATCCACATCTGCAATCTTAAGTAGGTCGGATGCCCCATGATAAAGCATGTAGCATGCGTCTAATATGTAATGGTTCAAGATATTATTAGTAGTGTAGCGTTGGACTTCATAAGCCACCTTGGGAACGGGGTTAGACAATAATGTTTTTGATAGTGTTGAGCTTAGTATTCTTCCACGTATAACGGCATCCTCCTCAACACTTATCGATGGTGTTTCGGCGAATCCATAGACTAGAGCTTGGCTTAACCTTTCCATAAATCCTTTTACTAACCCTATTATCAGCAAGTCCATGATACTTTCCTTACCAACAGGCATGGAGAGAATAGTTTCTATCTCTCTTACTTCTCTGAAACTTCTAGCTTCATTAAGGGCCAACATCCAAATTATATTCTTCACACCTATTTTAGGCTCAACGATGAGAACTACATCTCTGCTCTTACTATCCTTGACTGCAAAGATACCTACATAGTTCCTGGCTTTTACAGCTATTCCTCCGTCATGCTTTAAAGCAATGTCAAAGATCCTCCTGCCTCTCTTGTCAAATAGGTTTACAAGTCTTCTGAGAAACTCCCTATCCTCTGCAAGATCACCAGGTATTGTCTTTTCCTCCCACTCATACATTATGATCTTCACAGTACTGCTCAAGTGTATCACCTAGAACTCCTTAATCGTGACTCTATCTCCCTTATTAGCTGTTCTGCTTCACGGGCCATCGCACCTGGTACTAAGAAGTATGCTTCGATCAAGGGCTTTATCCTAAACCTCCATACTCTAATGAGAGTTTCCTTGTCTTTAACCCCTCTAAAGAACAGATGACCTATGCCTTTCTTGCCTATGGATCGTTCAAAGAAGGTATTGACCCTTTTGAACACATCAATTGCAAGTTCTATGACATCATCTAATACTCCTTCACTCCTCAAAAGCTCTCTTAAAGCCTCTTCACTAGCATCTATTCTGATAACTTCAAATCTTCGTCTTAGCGCTACGCCTATGTCAAAGGTCCCTCTTTCAACATCATTGGCTGTTGCTATAATGTAGAGGTTCTCAGGTACTACTAGATCCTCTTTAGAGTATGTAAGTTTGACAGGATATCCACGGTACTCAATAGCATAGATGAGCTCGCCGAAAACGCTTGCCACATCTGCTCTGTTAATTTCGTCTATGACCAGAACGACTTTTTTGCCTGCATTCTGCTGTGCATACCTACAAAGCCTCACGAAGATTTGCGGCTCAATCTCTAGTCCTACCAGCCCTCCACGTGGCCTGAGTATCATACGCTCAATAAAATCATCGTACCTATAGCTTCTATGAAACTGTACTAGAACCCAGAATCCCTCGATCCCCTCACCGGTTAGCTCGTGTGCAGCCCACATGGCAAGATGTGTCTTACCAGTTCCCGGAGGGCCGATGAGTATGACCTGCTTTGACTCATTGACAACGCTAACCACTTCATTTAACAGCTCATCTTTAGGCTTCGGCTGCGGAGGTGCTAGTGTAGGGAACGAAACTTCTTCAGGTCTTTTGACCTCTGTAAAATGCTCAAAGTTCTCCATGAGAATAATAAGTCCTTTAGCGATCTTCCAAGCTGAAGTACCCTGTCTTATATCTCTAATTATCATGCTAACCTGGTCACGTGCCTTGGAGTAGAAGTCTAGTAGGGCCTTGTAAACCCTAAGTCTCACATCATAGGGTATTGCTTGGTCACCAAGAACGTCCCTAACACCCTCTAGGTCGTCGTCCTTCCACTCCTCGATCCTAACATCCTTCCTCCGCATGAACTCGTCTATAAGCCATACCTCTAGTTCCACTAATTCATCAGTAGATAGGGATTGCGGAGAGTTATAGCGCAACGTGTTCAACGCGTACCGCAACCCATGTCTCTCTAGGTCCTCCAGCACCTTTCTCTTAAGCTCCTCGACATCGACAGACATTTCAAGCACCAGCTAACCTAATAACTTTAAAACATGGTTTTCTAGTTCCATGATAGCTTGCCTCTTTAGGACATTTGCTTGATACATGTTTTCAATAAACACCTTAACTGAGCTAATCACATCACTATCCAATAAGTCTTTAATTAATGGTACTGGTAGGTTTTCTATATCCTTTTTAGATATCTGTGCCGTTAGTCCATAAGTAAGGCTCTGCATAACTCTTCTCATTAATTGCGATTTCAGTACAGCGAATGCGTATAGCATGAATTCTTCGACAGTTTTCTCCTTCAGATAATTTATCTTTTGGGCAAGGTTTCTCAGCTTAGTGCTTGATGGATTTAGAATTGCTAAGCCAGTCATGCAAAGCATGTTATCGTATGGATATAGTACTCCTACCTTACCTATGCCCTCTATGCTATGAGCAACAGATGTTATTAGTATGCTGAACTTTCTTGCCCTAGCTGTTGTTCTAGGCGGATTCGGGAGTTTATAAAATAGCTCTTCATCAACAAAACCAGAATCGTCAATAGCATCATATGAAACATAAGGCTCTCCTTGCTTGAGAGACTTATATTCTCTAGATCTAGGTGCAGTACCCAGCTTAACATCAAATAACTCATTAGCTTCTAATATTTGCGCTGATGACCATCGTCTTAAGGCGTTTAAATATACGTAGAACTTTGAATCCAGCCTTCCATAAGCTTTAATTTCCCTATATGATGAAGTCCCACTTATAGGTTCAGCGTCAGCTCCGAGGTATTCCTCAACTATCTTCATCGCCTTGAAGTACGCTCTCCAAGCCTTAACCTCCAATTCGTATGCTGAGTTCAGGGGTTCTATGACCTTGTTACGTATGTGTACTGGAGCAACCGGTATTGGTATCTGCTCAACTACCTTCCTATCAAGCTCGGGTTGGAGAGCACCATACCAAGCTACATTTGATAAAAGTCTTCCTATGAGCGAATTAAACAAGACAACAAAATATTTCAATAAATCTTTGTTTTTATGAATAACCCTAAGTATATGTTCAGTATATATTATATGCTCCTTGTTAAAAGATTCTTTAACGACATCTGTAAATTTATTTGGTACAAAGCTACATACACCTATTCTCCCAGTACGTGTTAGCAAAAGAGTTTCATCGAGGGCTTCATACGTTTCTGAAGGGAAAGGAGTAATTGTTCCTTTAAGAGGATGCACAGATAGTTTCCAAAGAGCCCCTGCCCCGTAGGCAACTGTATCAGCCTTTTGACCGCTTCTCCTAACTTTTTTCCATGCCAGGCGAGGTACCTGTATTACTTCGAACTCATAGTCCCTGGATAAGTGTATAACCTCAAATCTTTCATTTATTAACGTAGCTAGTAATTCATTATACCTCACTGCTGAAAGTACTGAAAGAGGATTTAACTTGATATGGCTGATGTTAAGTCTGCGGTAGTTCTCCAGTAAACTTCTAAACCTGATAACCCTAATAGTCATCTCACCACCTCAAACTCCCGTATCCACCAACTGCATGTCCTATCTTTATGCCACTCTTCCTTGCACTGCCCGTAAAAGTCTGGCTCCTTTCCTATCCACTTTAGGTATTCGGCTATTATTAGGGGCAAGTCGTTCTCCCTTATCGGCTCAGCGCCCTTACTACGCGTGTCGTAGCCTATATACTCCGCCAGCGCCACGAAGAACTCGTAGTCCTCGGGTATCTCCTTAACTCTCTCATAGAATAACAGCGCCGTCTTCGTTCCTGCACCTGTGTAGTAAAAGGCCCCGTGAGGCAGCTCCATCACCGCTTTGAGCTTAGCCTTCACCGGCACGTGCCCCGCCATGAACAGCAGTCTCCTAACCCACTCATCTCCAGGATTATTGAGCACACCAACGTCTATCACCGTGAACACTTTGCCCTCAGGCCTCACGACCCTCAAGAATTGCTCCAGTAGAATAACCTGAATGGGCAACTTGTCATGGAGTACTATGGGTTCCAGGCTCCTATCGTAATAGATAGTGTAACTCCACCCAAGCTCAGGATCCTTAAGTATAAGTCTGCAAGCATAGTTACCATAATCTTCTGGTGTAACCCATTCCCTCCCTAGTCTATCAGCTATCTTACTGGGATTAATGCTTGTTCCAAGCCTTCTAGCAAGCTCTTGTAATTCACCACGGCTCATGCTATATAGCCACTTATTCTGTGCAAGAGCAAATTGTGCTAGAATGTACTTATTGTCTATGAGCAACTCTCCTCTACCCTCCCCCCTGCCAGCCCGGCCCATAGGTGGATTTGTGAGTATAAGGTCAAATCCAAACCTGACGCTGGAGTTGTGCTCGCACCATACCCGCTTCATCAAATATAATATTGGAGGGAGTTCAGCCAGCTTTACTAGATCCCTAAGCCCGTTGAGAAGTTTTAATGCGACATCGTTTCTCTTGAGACTATGTATTAATGCTAGAAAGCTGAGGAGTTCGCTTGAGGAGACATCTAACTCTATTACTCCTCTCTTTAAGCCCTTGAAGATTACGTCGGCAAGACTGAATACGTGTCCTTCTAATTCCCTGACACCTTCAACTCTAATTCTATGCTTAACAGTGTCCCATTTTTCGGTGAAATCTTTCAGGAACTCCTTAGTTCTCTTAAGATCTGTTATTGAACCGAAATGGTTCGTAGCGTCTGCTCTAAATATGTTCGCTATACCATTACCAGAGATCATCATGTTTATTGAGGAGATGCCAACCATATCTTCAAATACATCTGTAGCAAAGAGGTGTTTTTCAGCGTAGTCTCTGAGTCTAGATGGCTCTTGGTATTCTGGATGCACCTTGAGTACTTTTTCAAGCCAAAATGTCAGGAAGCGTGATGAACCTGCACATGGATCATACACCTTGACGTTTACGGGGGAGAAACCTTCACTTTCAAATTGAGCCCAGGCTATCTCTCTCATCGTAATTACTAGGTTTCTATGAGTAAGATACTTGCCTGCACCACCCTTAAATGCTTCGTAGACCATCTTTTCAAATAAAGCCCCCAAGGTGTCATAATGTGCAAGTGCCCTCCCTATCTCTGGGTCATCCTTTATTATAGTTAGTATCTTCTCAAGCGTTGCAATGCTCATCCCTCTAACCGCATCAGCCAAGCTGTTAAGGAAATTTCTAACAGCCTCATCACCAACATGGGAAGATAATGCCCTTATGAAGGGGGCTATCTCCTCGTCTCTAGCCCTTCTCACATCCTTTAATAATACTTCAACAACTTTTGGCACATTCTGTTCAATGTCACCTCTTTCTCTAGCCTTTTTAATTACATATCCTATGATCGGTAAGAGACGCTTTGCTGCATCTAGCCCTCCAGCACCACCCATTTTATATAATATATTATGCACTTTGTCCACGAACTCATAGATGTTTACGATAATGCTTGTTCCTTCTATGT
>CAZVJZ010000051.1:0-9207 GCA_964627655.1 uncultured Candidatus Bathyarchaeia archaeon | reverse complement strand
GTGGTATTCGACCCTAAATCTGTTAGAGAGTTATCCACCTATGAGGATCCTCACAAGTATCCTGAAGGAATACTTCATGTTATAGTAAACGGTGTTCCTGTAATCATAGATGGAGAGCATACAGGCGCTACTCCGGGAAAAGTCCTTAAAAACATGAACGTCGTGAAGCGTTAGACCTTAGGCATCACTATACCTCTCTCCGGATCCCCTAAGGTCTCAGACTTGCCCTCCAAGAACAGTTTCCCGACGAACGCTGCGGTGACCGCGTCGAGTTCATGGTCGCTCATTTCCTTCCTTAACCCCCTGATTCCAAGCTTTTTCAGTCCCGCTAAGAGAGGTTCTCTCCCCCTACTCTTTCTTGGGACTCCTAAGACGTCTTGAGCTCCTCCCGGATAAACCTCTATAACCCTAAAGCCTTCAGCCTCTAATAGGCGCTTCAGCCTAACTCCTCTTTGAGTAAGCTTCCTCATTCCTCCAAGGGTTATCGGGAGGATTTTAATCCCCCTCTTCAGGAGTTCTCTGTCGCATTCCCTGAGGTGTGTGCCTGTCCTCTCTTCGATCGATGTCCTCCCGGGAGGTAAACTCAGAGGTGCGTCTATAGCTATAACGTTAGGCTTTAGTAATCTTATCTTCTGGAGTATCTCCTCATCGGTATAGAGTATGCAGGTTTCAGCGTTCAGATCCTCGAGAACGCAGAAGCCTGAAGGCCTATCCTCCACTCCGGCTAGGTCGAGGCCCACAACGATCATCGATAACTCAAGCATCTAATTGATTGCAAACTTAAATTTTTTATCTCTCTGTTAAGTGGCTGCCGAGCGTTCTCCTGTCCTTAATCCAGAGGGATGCGGTGAGTAGGGTGGATAGGAACGCACTTACAGTCCAGAACGTTACGGCTGCACTCCATCCCCTAGAATCGACAAGCCACCCTATAAAAGGATTGGCGAAAGTGGATCCTATGTATCCTAAACCGTCTATGAAGCCCGCTATCCTCGCAGCCCCGTACCTATCGTCGTAGTCCATGGGTATAGCGGTTACCATGAGGACGTGAGGGCCATACAGGGTTAATCCACCTAGGAAGAGGACGAGTAGACTTACGAGGAATCCTACTTCGATGGACTTATAGAGGACTGCTAGAACGAAGACTAAGGCCGATGTCATAACGGTCATTACGGGAGCTCTTCGTGTGCCGCCTATCTTGTCTGAGGCCCATCCAGCCAAAACAGAGCCTACTATACCCCCAACCGGGATTACGGCGGCGCCGAAGCTAGCATATTCTAGGGGTGTACGGTAGACCTCGAAGATGTAGGAGGGAGCCCACAGTTCGAAGCCGCTTCTAACGAACTGTAGCAGAACGTATGCCCCAGCGAAAGCGGATATTCTCCTAGACAGGGGCAACCAGCCGATAACCCTGTTGTTTACGGGCTTCTCTCGGCCCCCCTCCTCCTTTATAGTCAGGTTAAAAGGTACGATAATGAGGAGGAATATCATGGAGGGGAGTAGAAAAAGCGTTCTCCAGCCGAACTTGGTTAGGACGTACCCAGAAAACGTGAGTGCAGACATGCTTCCGACTAGGAAGCATGTCCCGAAGAGGCCGCTAACCCCGCCTCTTGAACCACTGTTAAACCATTCGCTTAGGAGCTTAACGACCGAAGACCATCCAGTAGATTGAGCGTATCCGTTAACAGCCCAGAGCAGAACCATGAACACGGCGACCTCGGCGTAACCGAAGAGGAAGTTTGCGGCTGCTGAGAGAAGTAAGCCGAAAGTGATCATTTTCTTAGCCCCGAACCGTTCGGCTAATTGACCGTTTATCAGCTGGCCTACGGCGTAGATTATGGAGAATACTCCTCCTATGAGGCCTAGGACAGCCTTCGATAGGCCTAGGTCGGACGCTATAGCAGGGAGCGCTACCGAAAAGTTCACCCTACCCAGATAGTATACGGCATATATCAGATAGGAGGATGCGAAGACCCTCATCCTCAAAGCATGTAAGGGCGGTCACCTCTATAATCTATATTTTTGATCATCCTCAAATTTTATGCCGAGGCATCCGGGATAAACTCTCACAGACCACTAGGAGCGACAAGTTTTTAGTAACCTTTTCTATGAAACGAGTTTCCTCAGCAGCGATGCATAGAGAACAAACGATTAATTTAAGTTTCGACCTTAACACTAGTGAAGCGCTACCGGTGTTCAGATAATGCTTAACGCAGGAGCACTCATTCTAGCTGGAGGTGAAGGCAGGAGGATAGGAGAGTTTAAGGCTTTAGTTAAACTTAACGCTAAACCCCTAGTTCTATACGTGGTCGAGAAGGCCGTTGAACTCTTCGATGAAGTCATAGTGGTCGCAAATTCCGAGAGGGGAGTCGAAGAATTGAAGTCTATTCTACCTGGGAAAGTAAGGATTATAGAAGACTCTGTAGAAGGCCGTGGCCCTCTTGCAGGTATAGTATCGGGGGCTAAAGAGGTTTCTAGGGAGTATATGGCTACTCTCCCATGCGACTCCCCTTTCATAAGAATCGAAGTTCTGAAGCTACTTTACGAGATGCGTTTAGGCTTCGACGCAGTGATCCCTAGGTGGCCAAACGGATATATCGAACCGCTTCACTCCGTCTACAGGACCGCCTCCGCCCTCTCCGCCGGGATGCAAGCCTTAAAGGATGGAAAATATAGAGTTACAGAGATGATTAGTAGGCTGAGTAAAGTTAGGTACGTCGACGTCGAGTTTCTCAGAAAGGTAGACGCAGAACTTTTAACTTTCTTCAACATAAATCGAGTCGAGGACCTATGGAGGGCTGAAAGGATCGTTGAAACCATACACAGGCAAGCTTTCAGGTCGGACAAAACGAAAGACTAAGAAAAAGACGGTGAGTTAAGTCTAGAGTGTTAGTTCTTCACCTGGATTCAAGACGATTACCTCTATGTCAGACTTCGATTCGACCTCTCTCTTGAACTCTTCTGGGTTTGTATCCCAGCGATGCATGGGCACAGCCTTCTTAGGTTTAAACGTTAGCACGGCTTCAGCAGCCTCAGGATTATCCATCGTGTAGGTTCCCCCGCTCGGAATAAGGGCCAAGTCTATGTTTTTGAGGTCCTTCATCTCAGGTATGAAGTCTGTGTCTCCGGCGTGGTAGATCCTTTTTCCCTCGACTTCTAGGACATAGCCTACGCCGAAACCTTTTGGATGGAAAGGTACTCCGGGAGACCTGAAACGCTTATAGTTATATGCCTCTACAGCCGTGACCTTTACGCCGTCCACTTCTAGGCTTTCACCAGCCTTCAAGCTTTTAACCTCTCCCCCTATCTTTCTCGCACAGTCTTCGGGAGCGATTATCACGGTGTCCCTCTTTCGTATCTTGGATATCTTCGAGGTGTCGCAGTGGTCGAAGTGGGAGTGTGTAACCAAGATTAGGTCGGCCTTCTCTTCGTAGGCTCCCTCATAGGGGTCTATGTATATTACCTTACCGTTCACCCTTATCTGGAAGCTAGCGTGTCCAAGCCACTTGACCGTTATACTCAACTCGACTCACCTACCATCATCTATTAGTTATGGGTGAAACTAACTTATCTCTTTCTCCTCGACTCTAACGGTTAAACGTAGAGGCGTCATGGTCGAGGCTCTAGAATTTCCAGCACTTCGTTTAGACTGTTTATCCTGTACTCAGGTTCCTCGTCAAGCAAACCTTTAGGTTGCTCGACCCAGCTATCCACAGAGAATATGGCCGTTTCTATCAGTATCGTGTGTAAGCCCAGCCGTCTAGGCCAGTATACATCTGTAGCCGGTGAGTCTCCTACAACGAACAGATCCTTCGGATTACTACACCCTATTCTGGATAAGCAAGTCCTCCAGAAACCTTCTTCGCTCTTGAGGAAGCCTATTTCGCAGGAGAGAAATATGGCACTAAAGTAGGTTGAGAGGTTAAACTTTCTAATTACCTCTCTAGCGACGCCTGTTGTGTCGGAGCATAGGATAAGCGGGTACTTCTTCTTTAAACTATCTAAGACAGGTTTAGCTTCAGGCCTTAACCTCACTTTCGAGATATAGATTCTGATAGCGTCTTGCAGGACATCCTCAGGATCCTTCACCTCGAAAGCCTCGGCTACCAAATCCGTAAGCGTTAATCTTCCCCTAGCGACCTCACGTAGATCTTCAAGCCTAAAACCTCGTTTACCTACCCTTTTAAGGCCTAGCTCCTCCTCGAAAACGTATTCCCATGAAGGGTACTCGCCGACCACCAACGTACCGTTTAAGTCGAATATCACCTTCCTCAAGGAAATCATCCCCAGGGGAAAGTTGAGGGCTACGGTTGTCTTTCAACCTCGAACGCTGCGATTACCTCACGGAGATACTTTACTGTTCTATAGTCTTCGATTAAGCTTTCAAACCTATCCACATGCCCCCCTTTTTCATAGTCTAACGGTTTTACCGGCCTGCAGAACGGCTTTCTCAGCAGATTCTTGCCAACCCTCTATGGAGCAGCTTGTCAGCTTTATCGACTTCACAATCAACCATTTCCCTCTCCGGTCTGAAAGATACTCTAAATGCTTATTTGATTCTTTCCTTCTTTAACCGTGACCTGTACTACGTCGCGAGGTTTAGCTTCTCTGCTACAAGGGTCTGGTTCGACCTCTCCATCATTCTCTTTTATAAACTTAAAGAGTTCCCTAAACATCTTTAGGTCTTCCACCTTCACTACCGGGATCTGTGTACCTTTCCCTACCTCAAGAACCTTGCAGTAACGCGGGAAAGGAGCGTAGCAGAGATGGGTTATAGTGAACTCTCCGTTCTCGATCTCCTGTTCGAATGATTTATCGTAGACCTCAGCGCATATAAGATATCCGTTTATCCAGAAAAGTCTGCTTGCACCGTAGGTTATTGCGCACCAAGCCAGATTCTCTGGTTTTCTCTTGTCTAGAGCTAGAACGGTGATCACTTTAGTCGGCTTGTATCTAACTTCCATGTAACTCCCTCGAATTAAGGATAGAGTCTACAAGGGTAAAATACCTCGATCTCATAAAAGTTTTCTTCGCCCTCTAAGTTGAAGTAGTATAGTTAAACGGAAAGCAGATAGGGAAGCAGTACAAGCAGATTATTAATCGCTCCTAGATAGGAAGCCAAGGCTAGGATATGCATGTTAAGCCTCCAAATCCAGCTTTTAGGCAGGGTTAAATGAAGTATGGCAAGGCATCCCCAGAAGATGATGAGCGCATAGATAGGGCTGTATTGGGGATGGGTCTCCCTGAAACCGAGGGAAAGCCCCGCAGTCGTCGTTGCGTAGTCTGATAATACTCCGCCTAACGAGAGGATAAACGGTATTAAATCTCTCAGTCTCATACAAAATATTTATTTCTCAAATGTATTTTAAAACTATTTCTCTAAACTGTATTGTTACGCCATATAACAAACCTCTTTTAAGCGTTGATCTATCATGGATGGAAAGCTAAGAGAGGGTTAAATCGTTTTTTATAATATGTGTTCTTCATAAATTTTAAAAATAGATAGAGAAATAAGAATATACAAATGACCGAAAAGAGATCGAGATTGGAAATATATCTTGACGTTCTCAGGGTAATAAGTAACGGCTGCTCTAAACCTACGAGGATTATGTATAGCTCCAACCTTTCTTGGAAGCCTTTAAAAGAGATACTCGAATCGCTGATAAAGCAGGAGTTGATTAGGGTCGAAGTCGAAAAGAAGTCGAAAAGATACTATATAACACCTAGGGGTTTGAGGGTATTAGGATACTTCAAGAAGATACGTGAAGAGCTAATAGTCAGGTAGATTTTACAACACTTATTTTTCCATATATGACGTTCTCCGACGGAACGTCTAGTTCTTTAGCCAACCACGTTTTAAGGTTACTTACCTCTGGATAGAACCTAAAGACAAGTAAATCCGTGTTTTCGTCTAGACGGACGAGCTTAACGGTGATCGATGGCTCCACGTTGCACTTAAACTTCTTCTTAGCCAATTTTTCGAGGAAATCTCTCATCTCACCCCTCTTTATTCGGTAATATTCACCTTCTATCTTCAACGGAACTTTAACGTCTATCACAGGTTCGCTATAATGGTATATTGAGGAGCCTGAAATCGAAGTGAACTCGAGACCTTTCTCGTCCACATTAAACACCACTAGATCGGAGTTTCTGCTTCTATTTTTAAAGTCTAACCAATCGTCGCAGGTTATCTGAACTCGAAAATCTCTGCCTTCTTTCTCTGAGACCGCCTCTGCAGTCCTTGAGATCTGTAGTTCCTTAAGCGTCTTTTCCAACTCTTCAGCCAGTTTATCGAGCTTCTTCTCGTGTTCCCTAAGAACGTTTATGATGAAGTCTAAAGCATCTACCTTCTCTTGAAAATCTCTACCACGATCTATAGACATCTCCTTCAGACCTTAACCTGCCTTCTCAAAGATAAATAATAGTCCTCCATGTTTCTATATTTAAGTTAAATGAAATTAAGTTCATAAATTATGTTCTGGTTTTCACGGTTCATGTTGCTAGGGTAAATCTTTAATACCTAAAGAAACTCATCGAACCTGAGGTTCAGCCATGAAGAAGCGTGTTCTCATCACGGAGCCCCTGCCGATGTATGATGTAGCAGTCGACCTACTTCAAGCCTATGCCGAAGTCGAGGTCTCAGAGGTTTTCTATGACATTGTCCCAGCCGAGAAGATTAGAGGATGCCGTGCTATCATAGTCGGCGACTCCAAAATAAGCGAGCAGTCGCTTTCTGAAGCCGACGACCTTCTCTTGGTTCAGAAGTTTGGGGTCGGAGTAGACACCATAGACTTGGATGCATGTTCTAAAAGAGGCATATATGTGTGCAATCTTCCCGGAGTAAACGCTATAGACGTCGCCGAATACGTTGTAGGTGCGATGATCTCGTATCTCAGAAGATTCATGAGGATGGATGAAGCAGCGAGGAGAGCTGCTTGGGATGAGAGGCCAAACCTTATAGGGGAGAGGCTGTCGGGTAAAACGGTCGGCATAATAGGCTTCGGGAACATAGGGAGAAACGTCGCTCGGCTCCTTGAACCTTTTAAAGTGAGGGTTTTAGTTTACGACCCCTATGTAGACATGGAAACTAAAAAGAAACTTGGAGTAGCTGACAGCGACCTCTCTACGTTACTTAGAGAGTCCGACATAGTTACTCTCCATGTACCGTTGACCGAAGAGACACGGGGGCTAATTGGATACGACGAGCTGAAGTCTATGAAGTCATCCGCTATCCTTATAAACGCTGCTAGAGGTGGAATAGTCGACGAAGACGCTCTATACAAGGCTTTAAGTGAAGGTGTAATCCGTGGAGCGGTAATCGACGTCTACGCCGAGGAGCCTCCTCAAAAGGATAACCCGTTACTAAGGTTGGAGAACGTTCAACTCTCACTTCATACGGCTTCGTGGACTAGAGAAGTCTTCGAGGAAATGATGCGTTTATGCTCCATGAACGTGATTAGCGTCTTAGAGGGTGCGAAACCGAAGAACATTGTAAACCTAGAGGCTCTAAAGAGGCGAGTGTAGACGGTATTCTACGTTCACCTCTCTTCATGGCTTAACTGAAGAAGTTAAAGGGGTCATATAATCTCCCCTCTAATTTATCTAGGTGAATAGCTAGACGGTTGAGAGAGCCTTCCAATGTGGAGTTTAAGATGTTAGAAGACTTAAAGAGTTTGCCGTTGACGAAGCCCTCCTTTTTCGTTGTAGCAAGATCTTTGCATCTATATCGTTCATGACCCTTCTAGAGATCGCCTTGTCGATCCTTAATGCGTAGACTGGTAAAGCAAGAATTGTCTAATGAGATAAAACCGTGTAGAAGATCCAGAGAAGAGTAGGTTATCGAAGCCGTCTAAGTTTTCGTTTCTAGAACGTGAGGAATTCCACTAGAAGCACCGAGAAATCATGATTTCGCAACCTAACAGAGACAGCTTAACATGAAACCTTAACCTCGACGGACGACTTCATAAGAAGAAGCGGTAAAGGACTTTCATAAAAGAGAGATTCGGCTAATCGATTAAGTGTGAAAATGCACAAAAAATTTAATAAGTCTTCCCAAGATACAATAGGAGATACACAGACAGTGAAGCGGAATTGAACGAAGCGGCGTCTACGTCGATACAGACATATATCAGATAGAAAGTGAAGGTGTTCTGGTTGACCTTTGAGTTAGTATCCGCCTTTCTAGGCCTTCTTTTCGGGATCGCCCTTCTCCTCTTTTCCAGCGGTAAAGCCGGGGAGCACTCCATAAACCTAGCAGCTTCATTAGGCGCCTCCCCGTTTATCATAGGTGTCCTTTTGGTCTCTATAGGCACAGACCTACCTGAAATCGCAAATTCCATCACATCGTCAGGTTTAGGTCATGGAAACATAAACGTAGGAGACTCTTTAGGGTCGATCTTAGCCCAGATAACCCTGGCTATAGGCCTCACATCCCTTGTCGGAGGAGAATTAAAAAGCGACAGAAGGGTGATAGTGATCACAGGTGCAAGTGGAGTACTCG
Source organism: uncultured Candidatus Bathyarchaeia archaeon (assembly GCA_964627655.1). Taxonomy (GTDB): domain Archaea; phylum Thermoproteota; class Bathyarchaeia; order Bathyarchaeales; family B24-2; genus B24-2. The sequence goes on along the minus strand of CAZVJZ010000051.1, from coordinate 710 downwards.
CCATTCTATTCTTCGTGTCCATAACAGAGAAAGGCTATATCTCACGGCTAGACGGCGTCTTCCTGATGTCTAGCTGGCTGATCTTCATGGTGATCTCCAGATACGTTACCCAATGCTGCGGCGAACTACATGCGTGTAGACTTAGAGAGAAAACCCTCTCGAAAAGAGGGCAAGAAAACTCAGTCTCAAAAAAGAGAGAAGAGCCTAGAAAAAAACCGTTATACGATCTAACAGTCACGATTCTCGGGCTCATAGGAGTAGCAGTAGGAGCTCATTTCTCAGTACGATCTGTAATCGCCATCTCATCATTCTTCCAAATCGATGAATATTTCATTAGCTTCTTCATATTAGGACTTGGAACCTCTCTCCCCGAGATCGTACTGGACCTCTGGGCGGCTAGGAGGAAGCACTTCGACCTGCTAATCGGAGACGTTATCGGAAGCTGTATAGTCGACGCCACTTTATCGGTAGGGATAGGCCCCGCAATCTTCCCGATCGGCATAGAAGGAGCTGTTGCCAGAACGACCGGAATATACACTATTTTAGCCTTTCTACTAGTACTTTTACTCGTCACCTCAAGGATGAAGCTCGACAAAAAGACGGGGGTTGTCTCTATCACCCTATATATACTATCACTCGCAGCGTTCTACTGGACCTAAAAACCATGAAAGATGATACAGAGCGTTAAGATCAAGGGATCTCCCATATAT
>CAZVJZ010000050.1:0-9215 GCA_964627655.1 uncultured Candidatus Bathyarchaeia archaeon | reverse complement strand
GTTCCCCACGAAGAGCAGCCAAAATTCTTTCTCTAGGAGTCATCAATTTTCACACCATACACAGTAGTTTTCTTAAGGTATCTACTTTTCCGTAACATAAAGTTTTTTCTTACATGTGCTTCAACATCTAATTCACCAGAATGGCGCTCGTAATTAGATATGTAAATAAAGAAGTTTCTTTCATCTTTAGTGAAGTAGAATGGATATGCCCTGATTTTTTGTTCCAGATTCTCTCGAACTTTATCCCCTTTAGTTTGATTAGATAACCTTCGACATATTCTTTTACTTGGGTTCCTAGGAAAAAATGTTCGCTATAGGCGTTCCTAGTACGACGATATGAAGGTGAGGCATGAGTTTCCCTTCCTCTATACCAAGTTTTTATGTATATTTTTAGTAATAGTTTCAATTCTTATAGGGATTGCGGGTGCAATTATAGAAACGGAGTTAGACGAGAACCAAGGTTTAAAATAGCCATCAAGGCTAAAGCCAAAAAACGCATAATGGGTACTTTCTCCAAATGAAATTGAACGAGGACGGGGCTTCTGAATTTTAGTGGGTATCTGCGGCATCCTTTCGAAGCCTTGCGCGTAATATTTTCTGAGGGTGTTCGTAACCCTCTATTGATTCTTCCTTTTTCATTCTCGCCTTTTTATGCTCTATTACTTGACTTCATAACCGACGTGGCTTTAAGATATCTAATACACTTATTAGATATCTTAAAAGTTCAAAGTTGGAAGATAAATTAACAACATTAACGTCTCTCGAATCTTCCTTAAATGTCGTCTTGCACTTTTAATGACTACTTTTTGATAAGGTTTTTAGTCAAATAGCCTTAAATCAAATCTTAGTCATTAAATCTATTGATAATTGGGGGGCTGGGAAGATTTAAACTCGATAATTTAAACCGTCATTTAAACCTATTCCGGAGCACCAAAACTTTTACTTGTGTTTCCTTTCCGATCATTTAAGATTTCAGGAAGTTACACTCTTCCCGTAATATGGGCGATTAAGCAGATTTATGGAGCAAAAACTACATTTTGGAGGATTCTCTTTGTAAATGGTGGAAAGAATCGACGGAAGGAGTAGAGAGCGCCTAAGCTATAACTCGTCAGTCTTCACTCTTTAAATAGATACGAGAGTATGGACTACGCCTAGAACTAGTTAGGGTTTGCTGTAAAAGATCATCGTAGAGATCAAACCAAGTTTGCCTATTCATCGAGGAGTCGCTCTTCCTTTTAGAAACCTAAATGATAAGTATTTTTACTACGGTCTTTCAGTATAGGTAGATATAAAATTGTTTCAAGGGTTAATGATGGTCGTTGTCTAGGCCTTCGCAATATATCTGCCGTAGATGTGGAAGAGAATACTCGTTTCAAGAGTATCTGGATAGTAAATTCTGTAGATCCTGCGGCACTTTTCTTATACCTAAAAGCCTTCTAGATTCAAAGACCTCGATAAAAAGTAGGATGGAAATAGAAGACTCAGAGCTAAGACGCTTTTTCCCATATCCAGAATTTAGACCCCACCAAAAGAAGGCTATACTCTTCGCCTACTCCACTCTCACAAGCGGAAAGATAGGCTTGCTCTCCTCTCCATGCGGCACAGGAAAATCCGTCTCTGTGCTGACGGCATATTTCATGGCTAAGGAGCGTAACGATCTAGCCGGAAGGCTCCTGACTTTAACTAGGACCCGGAGCCAGCTGGAAATCTACTGTAGGGAGCTTAAGAGGATAAAGGAGTATTCCGGCATCGGCTTCACGGTTTCGATCTTCAAGAGTAAAAGGGAGATGTGTCCTCTAATCCAAGAAGATAGGAGCCTACGTGACATAGGCTATAGAGACTTCCTCCACTACTGCAGAAGCCTTAAGGAAGGGAAAGCCGGGGAATCCTGCGACTACTATCAGGAGACTTTCCATCGCAGGAAGCCTAGCCTGCAAGCCTACAGGGTTCTACGCAGAATCCGAGAGCTAGGGCCTTTAATGCCTGAAGAGGTAGTCCAGATATCCAGAGAAAGCTCTCTCTGCCCCTACGAGATAACCAAACTGCTCGCAAAGTACGCCGATATAATAATCGGCAACTACAATTATATACTGTCTGAACCGATCAGGAACGCAGTACTGCGGAAGGCCGGAGTTAGGCTAAGCGAGTTAAACTGCGTCTTCGACGAAGCTCACAGCCTCCCGCGCTACGCCTCAGACCTCCTTTCAGACGAGCTATCAGCCACATCGGTTAGGAGAGCCTTAACCGAAGCCGAAAACTATGGAGACTGGCTTCCAGACTTCCTATATGTGCTTCTAGACGTTATCGAAGAGCTCGGAGAGAAGGCGTACAGCACCCTAGGGCTGGAAGAAGAGCTCGTGATAGACGGAGCTCAACTGATAGGGGATTTGATGGAGAGGCTTAACCTCACTCCAGAAACCTTAACTCGACTAGTCTATGACTTGGAGGCCGAGGGCGAGAAAGTTAGATATAGAAAGCTTGAGGAAGGGAAGTCGCCCGTATCCTATCTGTCTCGATGCGCTAGCTTCGTCGATAGGTGGCTGTCATCGGAGGAGTCAGGCTACGTACATTACGTGAAGAATACACTGAACAGAGAAGGGAAGGTAAACCCTAAGTTAGGTATAAAGTGTTTAGACCCGGCGTTGGTGACGAGCGTTATCAACGACCTCCGTTCGGTAATCCTGATGTCTGGGACTCTCTGGCATAAAGACTACTACATCGACGTTTTAGGGATCGATAGAGACAGGTGTGAAACGTTAGACCTCCCAAACCCTTTCCCAGCCGAGAACAGACTAATCCTAGTCGACAAGTCTGTGACTACAAAGTTTGAGCTACGAGACGAATCGCAGTGGATGAAGATAGCAGGGAACCTCGAGCGGATCGTAGACGTTGTTCCAGGCAGGATAGCCGTCTACTTCCCTTCCTATGAGGTTATGGAAAACGTGCTGAGACACTTGAACCTCAAAAAGCCTATTCTGGTCGAGGGAAGGAAAACTAGCGTCCTAGAAGCTCTCAGTTTTCTAGAGCTGAACGAAGAGGCCGTTTTATTAGCCGTCGCAAGAGGGAAGATAAGTGAGGGAGTCGACCTATCTAGAGAAGGGAGAGGTATGCTTTCCGCAGTCGTTATAGCTGGGCTACCCTACCCGAAAAACACGGACGTGCAGAGAGCCCGATTAAGATACTTCGAGAGCAGGTTCGGCGACAGGGCTGTGGAGTACGCTAACGTCGTTCCCTGCCTAAACGCGCTTGCCCAATCGGCTGGCAGGCTTATCAGAAGCCCTGAAGATAGAGGCGTAATAATAATCATGGACAGTCGGGCGACCGGAAAATTTAAGAGAAATCTGCCCGAAGACTGGAGGAAAGGACTTAAAGCCCACCTAAAAATCGATAAGCTTCTCCAGAGTGTCGAATCTTTCCTGAGAAGCTAGCCTCAAGTCAACGTTAAGTTTACCCCCTTAACTAGAAGCGGGGAGACCTATCCTTTCTTAAGCCCCAGCGCGAAGCCTAGGAGGAAGCTACCTGCGAAAGGTAAGCTACTTATCATCGGTAGAAGAAAGCCCGGGGCCTTCTCGAGGTAGGGCATAGCCTTCTTCACTAAGTCGGTTAGCTTATCGTAGTTTACGTTCAATATTCCCGCGTAGCCGAGATATAGGATGAGAACGACGAACGCCCCGATCAAGACGGCCAGTATCTTGATTATCTTCTTCACAGCGTATCCGACGAGGAATCCTCCGATACCGCCTAGACCCACCTGATAGAGAAAAGGCGGGAATAAATCGTTCATGCTCATAGGTTTAGGGGTCACCTATTATTGATCTCTCTCCTTCTCCTATAAAATCATTTTGAGCAGGGTATTCCACCTGGAGGATACTGGATCTCGCAGCATGGATAGACAGCTACCTTCGCCTCTTCACCGTGGATCTTTTTGAGTTCTGTTAGGACATCGTTCCATTCTCTCATCCATACCATGTCCTTTCTACCTGCTATCTCTAGATGCGGATCGACCTCGACGTATTTAGAGTAGACGATCAATTTGCCGTATGGCTGTTCATCGCTTTTAGGAGCCCATCCTGGTCCGCCATGGTTCATCCCGAACTTTCCGTAAAGGTAGTGTGTAACCTGTCCTTCAGGAGTGTTTGCCACGACTACTACCGTGCCTCCTTTCTTCAAGTAGTTTGAGCTAGGCCACAAGGAGAGGACAGCCTCGTTACTTTTAGACGTGACGTTGACGACTACTATATCCGGGTCTCTGAGAGGCTTCGTCACGTAATGTTCCTTGGCTTCTTCGACACCCGCCCTGAATTCTTCGATAGGGTCTCCGACGAATAGTCCGACGGTTTCGCTTCTGTAGTTTAGGAGAGCGTCTACCTTCACGTCTAAACCTGAAATAACGGCAGCCTCTTCCATGTCCCTAAACGTTATGTTCTTCTCTATGTCTACGCCTAGACCCAAGGAGGGATGCGGTGTACGGCCTGAAACATAGTTCCCTAGGACTACATGGTTGTAGTATATAGAGTCCATGGAGATCACCCCTGGTAAGATTATCTTGCTTCCTCCACCAAAACCTGTCATAGGATGCGGAACTATACTTCCCACCCCGATTTTTAGGTCGCATCTCTCGACCTCGGCGTTAAGCTCAACCGGCGTGCCGCTACTGGTTTTTCCAAGCTTAACTACGTCATGGAAAGGATTATGGTTGTAGACAGGGAAACTAGATACTATCTCCTCTCCCAGCTTTAGGGCGAAGTCTATACGGGTTCTAGCTCCATGGGCACCTAAAGCCATCACGAACCTCACATGCGAGTTTGAGATTCCACCCTCACGTAGCTCCTTGAGTATGTACGGGACAAGTTCATAAACCCTTGTCCCTCTAGTCATGTCGTCGAAGATTATGACGGCTTCGCTTTTACCCTTCGCTAGCTCCCTTATCCTCTCCGTTCCTATAGGATTCTCGAACGCCTCCCTCATTTCGGAACGAGAAAGAGGACGTGTGTCATGCCCCTTCATTCTACATACGTGAACTTCCCACTCCTCTGGGAAACCAAGTTTAGTTAACCCGCCGCCATACCAGACGGGTTCAGGAACCTCCACAAACTTCAATTAGATCCCCCACGAAACACCTCTTTAGTTCCTGTAAATATTTAAATATAATATTTTCAGTTAGCTCCCCCTCTTTACGTAACGTCCTCCATAACTTAAATAACCGCTCGACCAGAGTTTCTCTAGGGTTTGGGTGTAAACATTGATTAGAAATAGGTCTTCCCATAAAAACTCGGGTAAGAGTGACTGTGAACTAGAGGAGAGATGTATGAACCCGTGGAATAAGAAATGTGATAGCTCTGACATAGTTCTTTACATCTATTATAAAGGCCGTCAGTTACCTATATGCCGCTCCTGCTGGGCTGAAATATCCCAGAAGGACGTGGAGTGGAGTTGAAGCCTCATAACCAAGGGGTTGGAGGTAACAAAGTTTGAGTGAAGAACTCGAGAGTCTTAAGGGGGTAGGCCCTGCGACGGCCGAAAGATTGAGAAAGGCGGGCTTTACGACCTTAGAGGCTATCGCCGTCACGCCGGTACGGGAGCTAATGGATAAAGTCGGCTTAGGCTACGACACAGCCATAAAGATCAGTAGAATAGCCAGAGGCTATCTAGGTCTAGAGTTCACCACGGCTAAGGAGGTCTGGGAGAGAAGGAAGAACCTAGCTAGATGCTCGACAGGGTCGAAGGAGCTCGATAAAATTCTTGGTGGAGGGATAGAAACTCAGGCTCTAACGGAGCTTATAGGCGAGTATGGAGTCGGGAAAACCCAGCTGTGCCTGAAGTTAAGCGTTATGGTTCAGCTACCGAGGAGTGAGGGAGGTCTAGAGGGAAGAGCTCTATACATCGATACTGAGGGGACGTTCAGCCCTGAAAGGGTGTACCAGATAGCCGTAGCTATGGGTTTAGACCCATCTAAGATACTTGACAACATAATAGTCGCTAGAGTCTATAATAGCGACCATCAAGCCCTGATCATAGACCATCTGTTCGAAATCTGTCCTAAAGAGGGTGTCAAGCTAGTGGTCGTGGATTCCATGATAAGCCACTTTAGAGGCGAATATGTGGGTAGAGAAAACCTCTCAGAGAGGCAGCAGAAACTCAACTCATGCCTACATAAACTCATTCGGTTAGCAGAAGTATACAATATAGCGGTCGTCGTCACGAACCAGGTTCAAGCGAACCCTGCCGCCTTCTTTGGAGACCCCAACCGGCCAGCTGGAGGCCACGTGATGGCTCATGCGTGCACCCATAGAGTCTACATACGAAAGAGTAAGGATCGAGTCAGGATCGCTAGGATAATAGATTCACCGTATCTACCTGAATCTGAAGCACGCTTCAGGATATGCGAGAAAGGTATAGAAGACGTTAATCCCTGACCTTTTAGATTGAGTTTAACCATCTGGCCCTGCGGAACTTCATCGTCCAATATGGCTTCTCTGCTTTATGTGGAGGCACACTTATGTTAGGTTTCTCAGGTTTATTTTTCACGGCGACTTCCTCATCGAGCTCGACTCCCAACCCGGGTTTTGATGGGGCTTCCATATAGCCGTCTTCAACTTCTATAGGAGTCGCCACTTCCTGTCTTAAGGGTAGGTCGTCGGCTAGATGCTCGAGGATCAAGAAGTTCGGTATAGACGTACAGACATGTAGAGCAGCAGCTTCCGCTACCGGTCCGTTCGACCCGTCATGAGGAGCCACAGATATGAAGTGTGCTTCAGCCATACCGCAGACCTTCTTAAGCTGGGTTATTCCCCCAACCCTGCCCATGTCGGGTTGAATTATGTCTACGGCCTCCCTTTCTATGAGGTCTCTGAACCCATAGATCGTTGCCCACCTCTCACCGGCGGCTATAGAGGTCTTCAACCCAGACTTGACTTTGACCAATCCTTCTAAATTCTCTGGAGGGACAGGATCTTCGATGAACAGCAGATCATACTTTTCGAGTTTTCTTCCCAAGTTTATTGCGTCGCTTAGGCTGAGCCACGGAGGACCATGTAGGTCTATGCATAGGTCGACGTCCTCTCCAACGGCCTTTCTCACTTCACCGACCTTATCTACACTTCTTAAACCCATTTTCAAGGCTTTGTATCCTTGGTCGACGAGGTTTAAAGCCTCCTTTACGCTGTGGGCGTGTCCATACACCTTAACTTTCTCCCTACACTTGCCTCCGAGGAGTTTGTAGATCGGTGTCTTCAAGGCTTTACCCACTATATCCCATAGAGCTATCTCGATGCCTGTCATTGCTCCGGCTCCGACGACTCCTGTTAACCCGTGTCCCATGAAGGCTAGAAGCATCCTCTGCCATATTCTCTCTATGTTAAACGGGTCTTCGCCTATAACCACGTGTTTAAGGTCTTGTATGGCCTTCTCGACGACTGCAGGCCATCCGGATGCTTCTCCTAAACCTTCGATTCCTTCATCCGTGTAGACCTTAACGAAAAGCCAATTTCTGCCCTCCCACTTCTTCGAGGCGTCTACAAGGAAAGTCTTAACATCCGTTACGATCATACAGTTTTCCTCTGCAATTATTATTGCGTAGACTTATAAATGGGCTTTCGTTAAATACAGACGACTTACACAAAAGCTATAGACGTGATTTACGTCGGCTATTCTCTTATTATCAGAATTTCGATCTCCCTAGATCTCCTTTAAGTTCTCTGTCGTTTATACACTAATCGGGGAAGATATCGAAAAACGTTAAATTAGGGTTTTCTCCTCTTTTTCATCATGGCTCATCCTTCACTCTCCTCTTTCCTCCAGAGTAAAGGTGTTAAATTCAAAATTCTGACCTTTAAAGGGAGCACCATAACGGTAGACGATGCCGTGAAGCAGCTTAGCGTTCCTAAGGAGAGAATAATTAAAAGCGTTCTCTTCGTCGACGAGAAAGGAATGCCTGTTCTCGCTATAGTTACCGGAGACTGTAGGGTGGACGAGGAGAGGCTCGCCAAGGTATGCGGGGTGGACAGGGTAAGGAAAGCTAGACCGAAAGCCGTGAAGAGCATAACAGGCTATGAAGTTGGTGCTCTGCCTCCTTTAGGCCATAAGAAGCCGATTAGAACTTTCATAGACCCGAAGGTGATGCGGTATGAGACGGTGTTCGGGGGCGGAGGAGACATAAACAAGCTGCTCGAAATAGACCCGAGAGACCTAAAGAGGTTAACGAACGCCACGGTGACAGCTATAAGTGTAAAGTAACCAGAGCTAGAAAGGGGTAAAGACTTAAAGTTAACGACTTTTCAAGAGTGTCTCTAAAGCCGACCGTACAACCCACGACGCCACGGCTATAGATGAGACGGCTTCAGGCACAGATACCCCCATGTGGAGTATTCCTGTCCAATAGAGGATCCATGAGAGAAGCCCTACGATGAAAGCCGCAGCAGCGGTGAAAGACTTTCTTTCTATAGCGTATAGGATCGAAGCTGAACCTAAAGACAGGAAGAAGAGAACAGAAACCACATAGTGTAAGGGGCCGTAGACCTCGTCGAACGTAGCCACCGATTGAAGCAGGAATCCAGAGAGCATCAAGGAAACTCCTGTACCTCTTGCATGCTTAACTAGGGTCTTAACCGAGTACAGTGAGATAAGGAACCCCGTTAAGAGGAGTCCAAAGTTGAATATCGAAGCTACCTCACTTCTTGTAGAGTGGCCTAAATCGCTTAGGGCGTTCACCCGCCAGCTAAAGAAAGGTGAAAGCGACAGCGATAACCCTAAAAAGATGAAGGCGACGACTACAGCAGAGACACCGAGAAGCCCGTATACCTTCTCATCCATTAAGACCACCGAACCTTAAAGCTAGACAAAAAAGAGGGGGATTAACTTATCTGTTTACCCTGTAGGCTGTGAAGATAACCGAAACCGTAATCAACGTCAGCAATAGTACAGAGACCAGCAGGTAAATCACTAGGCTTCCATGCAGACTGGTGATTTGAGCTACTTCTCCAACTCCGCCTACTCCTGGACCGTGAGCTATACTGTAGGTTCCTGGGCTCGGCGGGTAGGTTTGAACCCAATCAGGTTTAGCGACCTCCGAAACCGTGTAGCTGCCTGCAGGTAGCCCTGTGAACTCGTAGTAACCGTCCTCGTTTGTAGTGGTCGTAGCTGAGGTTTCGCCGGAGAGAACTATAGTCCAGCCCTCAAGTCCAGGCTCGTCGGCGTCTTTAACACCGTCTCCATCT